>JBDSBD010000043.1:0-3331 GCA_039921765.1 Burkholderiaceae bacterium | reverse complement strand
ACGCGCTGGACCTCGGCCAGCGTGATGTCGCGCACCCGGTCGCGCGTGAGGAAGAACAAGCGCCAGTCGCCTTGCGAGATCGGCTCCGACAGCGCCAGACCGACAGTCTCGGGGTTGGTGAAGGATTGATCCCAGTCGTTCAACCACTTCTGCTTCGCGCGCTTGAGCTCCTCCATGGTCACGGGTTGGGTGTGAATCGACTCGACCGTGGCGAGCAAGGCTTCGCGTGCCCGGGCCACATCCTGCCCCGGCGCGAGCTGGGCGCCGGCGAAGAACACGCCCGGGTCACGCAGACCGAACGCAAACGCGAACGCGCTGGCCGCAAGCTTCTTGTCGGTCAGCTGCTTGTACAGGCGGCCCGACGGTGCGTCGCCGAGGATCAGCTCCAGCACCTGCACCGCAGCGAAGTCGCGGGCCGCGCCGGGTGGCACGTGGTAGCCGGCGTAGATCATCGGGGCGCCGCCGACGCGCCTCAAGGTCACGCTGCGCTCGCCGTCCTGGGCCGGGTCGAGCGTGTAGAGCGTGGGCAGTCGGCGCGTCGGTCTGGGCGTCTTGCCGAACGTGTCGGCCACCCAGTCAAGCACTTGCGCCGAATCAAACTTGCCCGAGACCACGAGCGTCGCGTTGTCGGGCTGGTAATACAGGTGGTAGAAGGCCTGCAGACGCGGAATGTCGACGTTCTCGACGTCCGAGCGCGCACCGATCGTGCTGTTGCCATAGTTGTGCCAGTCGTACATCAGCGCCATCGTGCGCTGCAACAGGATGCGGCTCGGGCTGTTCTCGCCCATCTCCATCTCGTTGCGCACCACGGTCATCTCGGTGTCGAGATCCTTGCGCGCGATGTTGCTGTTGACCATCGCGTCGGCCAGCCAACCCAGGTACCACTGCAGATTCGTGGCGTTGGCCGAGAAGCGTGCGGTGTAGTTGGTGCGGTCGTACCAGGTGCTGCCATTGGCGGCGAGGCCGCGCTTCTCGAACTCGGCCCAGACCTGCGGGTGGGTCGGTGTGCCCTTGAACATCATGTGCTCGAGCAGGTGCGCCATGCCGGTCTCGCCGTAGCTCTCCTGACGCGAGCCGACGTGGATCGTGAGGTTCACGGTCGTGGTCGGCTTGGATTCGTCGCGGTTGAGCAGCACCTGCAGGCCGTTGGCCAGCCGGTACTCATCGATGCCCTCGACCGAGGTGATGCGGCTGATGCCGGCGGGCAAGCCCTGCGCCAGCGCCGGGGCCGCAATCAGGGTGAACAGCGCCGCAAGGCTGGCGAGAACGAGGACACGCACGGGTTTGAGCATGGGGCGACGCATTCGGGGTGAAGACAAGACAAGGCGCCCGACACGCGGGCGCCAACCAGCCACAACGGCTGGAACAGGCCCGCTACGACCTCACCTGCACCAGTTGGTTCCTGTAGCTCACGAGGCCCTGGCGGATTTCCTCTCGCGCGGACTCCGGCCCACCCCAGGCATCGATCTTGACCCACTTGCCAGCTTCCAGATCCTTGTAATGCTCGAAGAAGTGCTGGATCGCCTTCAAGCGCATCGGGTTGATGTCCTCGGGCTTTTGCCAGTGGCTGTAGATCGGCAGCACCTTGTCGATGGGCACCGCGAGCAGCTTCGAGTCTTCGCCGGCCTCGTCCACCATCCGCAGCATGCCGAGCGGCCGACAGGTGACGACCACGCCGGGAGTCAGCGCGTACGGCGTGATCACCAGCACATCAACCGGGTCGCCGTCGCCGGCAAGCGTCTGCGGCACATAACCGTAGTTGCAGGGGTAATGCATCGCCGTTGTCATGAAGCGATCGACGAACAACTCACCGCTTTCCTTGTCGACCTCGTACTTGATCGGGTCGGCATTCATCGGGATCTCGATGATCACGTTGAATTCATCGGGTGCGTTGGCGCCCGGAGTCACTCGGTGCAGGCTCATGGGGGAGGGTCGCTACAAGGGGAGAGTCAGGATTCTACGCAGTCGATTTCAGTCACCAGCGAAGCCTGTCATGGCAGGGAAACACCCTGTTGTCAATATTGCCTTGCCACAGTGCATCCCGTAGCATTCCGGGTGGTCCTGACCCCGCACGATCCATTTCGCGCTCCGCCGACCACCAACAATCCAAGCATCCGAACGAGGAAGGAGACCCCCTTGATTTCCACATCTACGGCGCTCTACATGGCGCTGGCCTGCGGCCTTGCTGCAGTCATCTACGGCTTTGTACAACGAAGCTGGATCCTCGGCCAGAGCGCCGGCAACGCACGCATGCAGGAAATCGCCGCGGCGATCCAGCAAGGGGCCGCCGCGTATCTGTCGCGTCAGTACAAGACGATCTCGATCGTCGGCGTGGTGCTTGCGATTCTCATCGGCGTCTTCCTCGACCTCACCACCGCGATCGGCTTCGTGCTCGGCGCGGTGCTCTCGTGCGCGTGTGGCTTCATCGGCATGAACGTGTCGGTGCGGGCCAACGTGCGCACCGCGCAGGCCGCCACCCAGGGCATGGCGCCGGCGCTCAACGTCGCCTTCAAGGGCGGCGCGATCACCGGCATGCTGGTGGTGGGTCTCGGCCTGCTCGGCGTGACCCTGTTCTTCTACTGGATCAGCGGCGGGGTCAAGGTCGACGCCGACACGCTCAAGCCGCTGCTCGGCTTCGCATTCGGCTCCTCGCTGATCTCGATCTTCGCGCGGCTCGGCGGCGGCATCTTCACCAAGGGCGCCGACGTCGGTGCCGACCTGGTGGGCAAGGTCGAGGCCGGCATCCCCGAGGATGATCCGCGCAACCCGGCGGTGATTGCCGACAACGTCGGCGACAACGTCGGCGACTGTGCCGGCATGGCCGCCGACCTGTTCGAGACCTACGCCGTGACGCTGATCGCCACGATGACGCTGGGCGCCCTGATGGTCAGCAGCGCGGCCCTGAACGCGGTGGTCTACCCGCTCGCACTTGGCGCCGTGTCGATCATTGCGTCCATCATCGGCGTCAGCTTTGTCAAGGCGTCGCCGGGCATGAAGAACGTGATGCCGGCGCTGTACAAGGGCCTCGCCGTCGCGGGCGTGTTGTCGCTGATCGCGTTCTACTTCGTGACCACGTCGCTGTTCGCGACGCCGGCCCTGCTGTCCAACGGCTCGTCGATCAGCGCGATGGCGCTGTTCGGGTCGTGCGTGGTCGGGCTCGTGCTCACCGCAGCGCTGGTCTGGATCACCGAGTACTACACCGGCACGCAATACAAGCCGGTGCAGCACATCGCACAGGCCTCGACCACCGGCCACGGCACCAACATCATCGCCGGCTTGGGCGTCTCGATGCGCTCGACCGCTTGGCCGGTGCTGTTCGTCTGCGTCGCGA
>JBDSBD010000042.1:0-8449 GCA_039921765.1 Burkholderiaceae bacterium | reverse complement strand
CTCACCCGCGCCGCAAGGCGCGGCCACCCGTGCAGCGCGCGCAGCGGCGGCCGGCGCCCACACCGCAAGTCCTGCAGCGAAGCGCGCCCTTGCCGACGGCGGGGTCCAGGCCCCCCGGTCCAACCTGTGCGTCGCGATCCAGGCGCCGGTGATGCGCATGAACGCGGCCAAGGCCCGTCAATGGCTGCCCGCATTGCGGCGCGCCGCGAGCGCGCTCGGCCGCATCGACGCGGACGCACCACCGCTCGCCACCAAGGCACGTGCCGGCTGAGTCCGGCGCCACCCCGCCCAAGGATGCGTCCCGTGATCGACATCGCCTCGCTCGCCCCCGATCGTTCGCTCTCCGCGCGCGAGCTGTTCGGCCTCGACTCCGACCTGCGCGTGCCCGCGTTCAGTGAACGCGACGAGCACGTGCCCGACATCGACCCGGTCTACCGCTTCAACCCGGACGTCACGCTCGCGATCCTGGCCGGCTTCACGCGCAACCGCCGCGTCATGGTGCAAGGCCTGCACGGCACCGGCAAATCGACCCACATCGAGCAGGTCGCGGCGCGCCTGAACTGGCCCTGCGTGCGCGTCAACCTCGACGGCCACATCAACCGCCTCGACCTGGTGGGCCGCGACGCCGTCGTGCTGCGCAACAGCCAGCAGGTCACCGAGTTCCAGGAAGGCATCGTGCCGTGGGCGCTGCGCCGGCCGGTCGCGCTGATCTTCGACGAGTACGACGCAGGCCGACCCGACGTGATGTTCGTGATCCAGCGCCTGCTCGAGCGCGACGGCCAGTTCACGCTGCTCGACCAGAACCAGGTGCTGCGCCCGCACCCATGGTTTCGCCTGTTCGCAACCGCCAACACCGTCGGGCTGGGCAACCTGAACGGCCTGTACTTCGGTGCGCAGCGCCTGAACCACGCACAGATCGACCGCTGGAACATCGTCGCGTCGCTGAACTACCTGCCCCCCGCCGAAGAGATCGCGATCGTGCTGGCGCGCGTACCCTCGCTGGCCCATGCGGCCGGCCGCGCGATGGTCGAACAGATGGTCGCGGTCGCCAACCTCACGCGCCAGGGCTTTGCCGCCGGCGACCTGTCCACCCTGATGTCGCCGCGCACCGTCATCACCTGGGCCGAGAACCTGGAGATCTTCTCCGACGTGGCGCGCGCGTTCCGGCTCTCGTTCGTCAACAAGTGCGACGACGCCGAACGGCCGCTGGTGGCCGAGTACTTCCAGCGCTGCTTCGACCGCGAGCTCGGCGAGTCGTATGCGATCGCCGGCGCAGGCTGATGGATGTGACGTTTCTTCTTCACTGAGCACCCGACCCGATGAACGAAGCGCAGGCACGCGCCCGCCATCAACAGCAGGTCGAGGAACTGTGCGCCGCGTCGATCCGCGCGCTCGCCGGCGAGAGCGACCTGCACTTTCGCGCGCGCCGCCTGCACCGCGGCCGCACGCTGTTGCCGCTGTACGCACCGCACCTGCATCCTTCGCTCGAGATTGACGACTTCGGCTCGTTCCGCGGCGCCGCCGATGGCCTGGCACTGCGCCTGGCGCACTCCGACGCCACGGTGCACCAGCACCTCGCTCCGCTCGCGTCGGCCGAACCGATTGCGCGCCTCGTGTTCGATCTGCTCGAGCAGTTCCGCGTCGAGGCCTGCGTGCCACCCGGCCTGCCGGGTGTGGTGCGCAACCTGCGCCACCGCTTCGAGGCCTGGTCGCTCGGCTTTCACCACGCAGGCCACACGGAAACGGTGCGCGGCTTGCTGCTCTATACCGCGGCCCAGGTCTGCAGATCGCGGGTCACCGGCGAACCGGTCGTCGAGGCGACCGAAGACCGAATCGAAACCACCCGCGGCAAGCTGGTGCCGTTGATCGGCCACGCGCTCGCGCATCTGCGGCGCGCGCGCACCGACCAGGCTGCCTACGCGGTGCATGCGCTCGCGATCGCGCGCAGCGTCGCCGCGCTGATCGACGCCGACGACGACACCGACGATTTGGCATCGGTTGACGCCGACCCCGACGACCCGCGCTCGATCTTTGCGATCTTGACGGAGCCCATCGGCGAGACGCTTGAGCCCTTCGCCGCGGCTGCGTCAGGCCGCAGCAAGGTGCTCGATGCCGCGGGGGGCACCTACCGCGTCTTCACCACCGTCTATGACCGCGAGCTGACCGCGGTGACGCTCGCCCGCCCGGCGCTGCTGGCCGAGTACCGCGCACGAATCGACCAGCGCATCGCCGGCCAGGGTGTCAACGGCCCGAAGCTGGCGCGCGAACTGCGCGCGCTGCTCGCCCAACCGGCGATCGAAGGCTGGGACGACGCGCAGGAAGAGGGCCGCATCGACGGACGGCGTCTGGCGCAGCTGATCGCATCGCCGACCGAGCGCCGCCTGTTTCGTACCGAACGCGTCGAGCCGCGTGCCGACTGCATCGTCAGCTTCCTGATCGACTGCTCGGGCTCGATGAAGGAACACAGCGAGTCGCTCGCGATGGTCGTCGACGTGTTCGCGCGTGCGCTCGAGCAGGCCGGCGTCGCGTCCGAGATCCTCGGCTTCACGACCGGCGCCTGGAACGGCGGGCGCGCGCAGCGCGACTGGCGGCGTGCCGGCCGCCCCGCCCACCCGGGCCGGCTCAACGAGCGCTGCCACCTGGTGTTCAAGGACGCTGCAACAAAGTGGCGCCGGGCCCGCCCCGGGGTTGCGGCGCTCCTCAAGCACGACCTGTTTCGCGAAGGCATCGACGGCGAGGCCATCGAGTGGGCCTGCGCCCGGCTGCTGGCACGCGCTGAAGAGCGCAAGCTGCTGCTCGTGGTCTCCGACGGCTCGCCAATGGATACCGCGACCCACCTCGCCAACGACGCGCACTACCTCGACCATCACCTGCGCGACGTGGTCGCGCGCATCGAGCAGGCGCGCCAGGTGCAGATCTCCGGCGTCGGCGTCGGCCTCGACCTCAGCCCGTACTACAGCCGCAGCCACGTGCTCGACCTGGCCGGATCGACCGGCAACACGGTGTTCCGGGAACTGATCGAGCTGATCGGCGGGCGCCGGCGGCGCTGAGGGCGGCTCAGCTGCCGGCTTCGAGCACCTGCTTGAGCCTTTGCAAATCGCGCTGCACCGCGGCCGCGTCGGCGGCGAACTGTTCGGCCGTCATGCCCGGTTGGCAGAACAGCGTGAGCAACACCTCGCTGCCGCGCGCGTTCGGGACCACGCGCATCGGCACGTCGACGAGCGCACCGTCGGGCAGCTCGACGACGTGGTCGAGCACGCCGTAATCGTTCAGGTCCGCGAAGCGGATCGTCGAGCGGCCGAGCGGCGTGAGCGCGACCCAGCCGCTCGAGACCTGGTGAAAATCTTCGCCCAGGCCGGCGGCCCAGCGCGAGAAGTTCTGCGGGTCGCTCAGGAATGCGTAGGCCGCATCCAGCGGCACGTCGATGCCGATGCTCAGGGTCTGCGATTCACGTGGCGCGGTGTCGGTCGTCATCTCTGCCCTCCCATGGCGTGCGCCCCGATCATGCCAGCGCAGCGAAGGCGGTGCACGCCGACGGTTCCCTTGTCCTTGCCCTGGCGCAAGCGGTCGCGCCGCGCCACCGTTTGCGCCGGCTCGGACGGGCCCAAACGCTCGTGCCCACTGCGCAGGGCAGGCCTGGGTCGAGCCGACTTGGCCGCACGCCTTCGCAGTTGCAACGCTTGCGTCGGCTCAGGCCGAACCGAAGCGCCTGTGCCAACTGCGCAGGGCAGGCCTGAGTCGAGCCGACTTCGCCGCACAGCTTCGCAGGTGCAACGCTTGCGTCGGCTCAGGCCGAACCGAAGCGCCTGTGCCAACTGCGCAGGGTAGGCCTGAGTCGAGCCGACGTCGCCGCACGCCTTCGCAGTTGCAACGCCTGCGTCGGCTCAGCGTGCCCTCGCCCGCTCCTCTTCCTGCAGGCGCAGCACGCGGCGTTGCACCTTGCCGGTGGTCGTCATCGGCAGCGCCGCGATGAACTCGATCTCCTTCGGGTACTCGTAGGGCGCGAGCTTGCCACGCACATGGGCCTGCAGCTCGGCGATCAGAGCGTCATCGCCGCTGAACCCGACGGCAAGCACGACATAGGCCTTCACGAGCGCGCCGCGCTGCGGGTCGGGCTTGGGCACGACCGCGGCGTTCACGACCGCCGGGTGCTTGACCAGGCAATTCTCGATCTCGCTCGGGCCGATCCGGTAGCCCGCGGCCTTGAACACGTCGTCCCCCCGGCCGGCATACCAGAGGTAACCGTCGTCGTCCATCACCGCCACGTCACCGGTGCGGCACCAGCTGTTCGCCGGGTCGCCGGTGAACTTGCGGCGCGTCGCTTCGTCGTTGTTCCAGTAGCCGAGAAAGAACACCGGGTCGGGGTGGCCGTGGATGTCGAGGCGGTGCAGCGCCACGTCGCCGGCGGTGCCGCGCGGGCACTCGTTGCCGGCTTCGTCGAGCACCGCGACACGGTGACCCGGATAGGGTCGGCCCATGCTGCCAGGGCGCGCAGGCCAGCGCAGCGACGAATTGCCGACGATGTAGTTGACCTCGGTCTGGCCGAACATCTCGTTGACCGTGACGCCGAGGGCGTCGCGGCAGTAGGCATAGACCGCGTCGCCCACGGCCTCGCCGGCGCTCATGATGCCGCGCAGTCGCAACCGATAGGCCTGGCGCGGCGCCGGCACGGCCTTCATCATCGCCTTCAGCGCGGTCGGGAACAGGAAGGTGTGCGTGACGCGGTGGCGCTGCATCAGCTCGAACGCGGTCTCGGGCCCGAAGCGGCCCTGGTAGGCGACGATCTCGCGGCCGAAGTACAGCGTCGGCAGCAGCGCGTCCATCAGACCGCCGGTCCAGGCCCAGTCTGCGGGGGACCAGAAAACGCTTGGCGTTTCCTGGTCCCTGCGGCTGGGCCGAGGCCCTGTTCCGACGCCGCCTGTCCCCCGCTCCCCTTTCTCCGGAAGAAGGGGGCCTGATGGAAGGGCATCGAAGCCGAACCAGTTCTGGCTCGCGATGAAGCCGGGCAGGTTGCCGATCAGCGCGCGGTGCGGGATCAATGCGCCCTTGGGTGGGCCGGTGGTGCCACTGGTGTAGACGAGCAGTGCACCGTCGTCGGCCGAGGTGCGCACCGGCGAGAACGTGGTGCGCTCGCGCAGCAGCGCGTCGCGCCAGTCGAGATCGCCCAGGCCCTGGCCCTGCGCCGCGCCGGCCGCGATCACGGCCTCCAACCCCGGACAGGCAGGCCGCGCGGCGAGCAGGTTCGCGATGCCGGTCTCGTCGGCGATCGCAACGCGCGCAGCACCGTCGTTGAGCCGGTACTCCAGCGCCTCGGGGCCGAACAGCATGGACAGCGGCATCGCAATCGCACCGACGCGGTAGGCCGCGATGTGCGCCACCGCGGTCTCGAAGCGCTGCGGCATCACCACCGCGACCCGGTCGCCATGGCGCACGCCCAGGCGCACCAGCGCGTTGGCGAGCCGGTTCGCGTTGTGCTCGAGGTCGGCGTAGGTGTAGTCGGCACGCGTGCCGTCCTCGTGCTCGTAGCGGATCGCGAACGCCTGCGGGGTGCTGCGCGCCCAACGCCCGCAGCAAGCCTCGGCGATGTTGAACTGCGCCGGCACCTGCCAGCGAAAACCAGCGTGAAGTTCGTCGTAGCGGTCGGTGCCCGCAGCGGCAGCGAGCGCGGAAGTGGACGGGGACGGCGCGGCGGAAGGAGTCGGTGAATGTGCCATGTACAGAGCTTACGCCGGCACGCCATCGGACGGCCACCAGCCTTTCCCGCATGGGCCCGGCCGGGCCATGCCCGATCGCGCTCGAACGGACCGGATCCGCCGTGCCCGACATGGCGCTTCAAGAATATCGGTACCCCGAAATGTTACGGAAATGGCCTGAGCGCTGCGCCGGTTGGCGGTCCTCCAACGGCAGCGTTTCGCACGCGTCAGCACAGGCCGCAGCAATCCCTTGCCCGATCTTCCATCGGGTGGGGTTGGAATCCGTTCGCCGATCAGCCCTGCGGCGCACCCCATTGCGCCAGCGCCTCGCCGGACACGCGGCAGATGCGCCAGTCGGGCATCACGGTTGCGCCCATGCCGCGATAGAAGCGGATCGCCGGCTCGTTCCAGTCGAGCACGCTCCATTCGAAGCGGCCGCAGCCGCGCTCGAGCGCGGTCTGCGCCAGCCGGGTCAGCAATGCCTTGCCGATGCCGCGGCCGCGGTGCGTCGGCTGCACATACAGATCTTCCAGATAGAGCCCGGGCTGCGCGAGAAAGGTCGAGAAATGGGTGAAGAACAGCGCGAACGCCACCACCGTGGCGCCGCGAGCGCGCGTCGCACCGGACCCCGCATCGGCAGCGTCCACCACGTCGACCACCAGCGCTTCGGCCACGGGCTTCGGCCCGAACAGGTGTGGCGCCAGTTTCTCGGGCGTGACCTGGAGCTGATGGGTGAGCGACTCGAACGCGGCCAGCTCGCCGATCAGCCCGACGATGGCGTTCAGGTCGCTCGGTTCGGCGGCGCGCAGCGTGAAGCGGCCCGGGCCAGCGAGCGGCGGCGATGGATTCGGTGACGACATGGCTCGATTGTGGCGTCGCGATGCGGCACAGGCCACGACCCGGCCCACGCCCTGCGGCCACCCGGGCGGCAAGCGGATTCGAGCTCACCCAAGGCCCGCGCTGCGACCCACCCCCCGGCTCGAGCGCCGGCTGCACGCTGCCTCTATAGTGGAGCGCATGACCGCCTCGCTCTACACCCCTCGGCAGCTGAGCCGCAGCCACTTTCTCGACGTGCGCGGCCTGCGCACCCATGTGCTCGAATGGGGCGATCCTTCGAAGGCCAGCCCCGAGCGGCCGCCGCTGGTGATGCTGCACGGCTGGATGGACGTGGCCGCATCGTTCCAGTTCGTCGTCGACGCGCTGCAAGCCGAGCGCCACGTGCTCGCATTCGACTGGCGCGGCTTCGGCCTGACCGCATCCGCTGCGGCGGCCGACAGCTACTGGTTTGCCGACTACCTGGCCGATCTCGACGCCCTCCTCGACATGCGATTCTTCAACGACGCCGCGGCGCCGCAGGCTGTCGATCTGCTCGGCCACAGCATGGGAGGCAATGTCGCGATGCTCTACGCCGGCATCCGGCCGCAGCGCATCCGCCAGCTCGTCAACCTCGAGGGTTTCGGCATGCCGACAAGCCGCGCCGCGCAGGCTCCGAAACGCTATCTGCAGTGGCTCGACGAGCTCAAGACGCCGGCTCAACTGCGCCCCTACGCGAACCTCGAGGCGGTCGCGCGCCGGCTGCGCAAGACCAACCCGCTGCTGCCACCCGAGCGCGCCGCGTGGCTCGCGCAGCACTGGTCACGCGAGCAGGCCGACGGCAGCCGGGCCATCCTCGGCGACCCCGCCCACAAGCGCAGCAGCCCGTTGCTGTACCAGCGCGACGAGGTGCTCGAGGTCTGGAAGCTCATCACCGCGCCGGTCCTGTGGGTCGAAGGCGACCAGACCGACATCGGCAAGTGGTGGGGCGAGCGCTACACCAAGGCCGAGTTCCACGAACGCCTGAACGTGGTGCGCGAGGTCACCCGGCACATCGTGGCACCGGCCGGCCACATGCTGCACCATGACCAGCCCGAGCAGCTGGCACGGCTGCTGGAGGCGTTTCTCGACGAGGCCTGATACGAAAGCGCATCCCGTCGCACCCGATTGAAGATCAGCGCGTGAGTGCTGCGCCGGGGCGCGGTGTTCCGTTCATGCCCGATGACGGAGCCCCGGGCGTTTTGCCAGGCACAAGCAGTCCACTGGACTGTTTGTGTCCGGGCCTACTCCTGCGACCCTGGCTGCCGCCTGGGTCTCCCACTTGCCTTACTTCACCCCACACAACGCCCCGACGCAGCGCTCAGGGCACCACCACCGCAGCCTGCAATGGCGACGCGGTTCAGAGTTTTCGCTGCGGCGGCTCAATGCGCCCCCGCGGCCCGCAGCAGCGCCTGCATCGGCGCGTAGCCGCGGCTCGTGGCCAGCGCAAGTGGGGTGCGCCCGCTGCGATCGGCGATGTTGACGTTGGCGCCGGCATCGACAAGCGCCTTCAGCGTGTCGGTGTGGCGCGGTCCGCCGTCGCCGAGCACGATGGATTCGATCAGCGCGGTCCAGCCCAGGTTGTTGACAAGGTCGAGCGGCGCGCCAGCGCGGATCAGCCTGCGCACGACCTCGGCATGGCCGAGGTGTGCAGCCGCGATCAGCGCGGTGCCGTCATAGCGGCTGGTCACGTTCTTTGCGCTGCATCCGAGCGCCAGCGCCACGTCCAGCGTGGCGCGGTCGTTCGCCACCGCGGCGATGGTGGCGATGTCGTAGCGGTCGGCCTCGAATGCGTTCGGGTCCGCGCCGCGCGCCACCAGCTCGCGCATCACCGCGTGCTGGCCGGCGAACGCCGCCACATGCAGCGGCGTGCGGCCGTGACTCTCGCGCGGGTCGACCGCAGC
>JBDSBD010000041.1:0-5466 GCA_039921765.1 Burkholderiaceae bacterium | reverse complement strand
CCGGCTTCGCGACCGAAGCCCGCACGCAAGCTTCGCGGCAATGGTGGGGCGTTGAACGACGCCGGCCCCGACTGGCAGGAGTTCTGATGGCCGCGAGCGACCCGCTGCGGCCGTTCGCCAAAGCGGTCACATCGACGCACCATGTGACATGACGATCACGCGTATTCCAGCTCCCATCCCACCCGCTTGCACGCCGACAGCCCTCCGTCCGCTGTTCGCCCCGACAGGACCCAGCCCCATGGCATTGCACTCCTCACCATGGCCCGCCGCCAGCATTCCCGAGGACCGCAACATCATCGCGGCGCGAGATGCCGCCGTGCTTGTGGCCCACCGCCCCGCGGCGACCGGCGAGGACGATCTCGACAGCAACGAATTCAACGACCTTGCGTGCATCGCATCGGACCTGCTCGACACCCCGATCGTGCTGGTCGCGGTGACCGACGGCGAGCATTCCCGGCTCACCGCCGAGCATGGCACCGGCGCATCCGCGCTGCCTCGCGGGCACGCGATCTGGCGCGCACTCGGCCCTGACCTGCCGTTGTTGGTGGTACCCGACGCCGCTGCGGACGCGCGCTTTCGCGATGACCCGGCCGTGGCGTGCGCCGATGGCGTGCGCTTTTACCTCGGCATTGCGCTGCTCAGCTCTACCGGCCTGCTGCTCGGTACGCTGTGCGTGGCTGATCGGCAGCCGCGCGCCGCCGTGTCCGACAGCATGCTCGGCACCTTGCGCCGCCTCGCGCGGCTTGCGGCGCGGCTGATCGAGCGGCGGTCGTTCGAGCACAGCAACCGCATCGCCGAACAGATCACCCGGGCGGACTTCAGCGCGGTGGTCGTGGTCAATTCCGCCGGCGTGGTGACCTTCGCCAACATCGCTGCCCAAGCGTTGTTTGGACCCGCCGTCGACGGTGGCCAACCGGTCGCAGCGCTGTTCCCGGCGTCGCTGCAGCCCGACCCTGAGGCAGTTACCAGCTGGCTCGGCAGTGGCATCATCGATCCGCTCGCCGCAGACGCGGCATCGCGCGAACTTCGCGTGCACTCAGCCGATGGCGAACCGCGCACGCTGGAAGCTGTCCGCTGCGCGTGGAATATCGGCAGGGACGGCCGGACCGTCGCAGCCGGCGACAATGCGGTGTTCGCGCTGATCCTGCGCGACATCACCGAGCGCCGCCGCCAGCCGCAGCGCCGGCGCCGCACCGACCAGCAGGATCCGCTGACCGGGCTGCCCAACCGCGCCACGTTGCTGGCCACCGTCGACGCGTTGCGCGCCCAGAACACATCGCTCGGCGTGGCGCTGCTTGGGCTGAACAATTTCCGCGCCGTCAACAACACGCTCGGCCACGCGATCGGCGACGCTGTACTGCAGGTCGTCGCCTGCCGGCTGCTGGCGCGCCTGCCCGCCGACGCGCACCTGGCACGGTTCGACGGTGACGAGTTCGTGCTGGTATTCACCGACACCTCGGCTGAAGCAATCGAGACACTGCTGGACACGATGTTGCGCGAGCTCGCGCGGCCCTGCGAGGTGAACCACCAGCGCGTGCACCTGGAAGCCAGCATCGGGCTGGCAATGTCCGGCGACGCCGACAACGGCAGCACCGAGGCTGGCGAAGCTGATTGCGTGGATGCAGACGAGCTGGTCGCGCGCGCGGGCTTGGCGATGCAGGTTGCCAAGCGCGCGACCGGCCACCAGTTGCGCCGATATCGTCCCGACATGCGCGCGGCTGCAATCGACCTGCGCATGCTCGACCTGGAATTGCGCCGTGCCAACCGCGAAGGGGAATTCGAACTGCATTACCAACCACAGATCAACCTCATCACCGGCTTGCCGACCGGTGCCGAGGCACTGCTGCGTTGGCGGCATCCCGAGCGCGGGTTGCTGTTCCCCATCGATTTCATCGACGCACTCGCGAACAGCGCGGTGGCGCTCGCAGTCGGTCGCTGGATCCTCCAGACCGCCTGCCGCGATGCGGCCCTGTGGCCCGACGTCGCCGGCCGCCGGCTGGCAGTCGGGGTGAATCTGTTCCCGGCGCAGTTCAACGACGAGCACTTGCTCGAGGAAGTCGACCAGGCACTGGCGATGAGCGGTCTGCCGGCTGCGCAGCTGGAACTGGAACTGACCGAAACGACCGCCCTGCACGACGATGGCATAGCCAACCATGTGCTGGCGCAGCTGCGTGCACGTGGTATCCGGGTCGCGTACGACGACTTCGGCACCGGTTTCGCGTCACTGTCGATGCTGCACCGGCTGCCGGTCGACCGGGTAAAGATCGACCGCTCGTTCGTACGCAACGTGATGGAGAACCGCGGTGACGAGGCGATCGTGCGCTCGATCGCGCTGATTGCCCGCAACTTCGACCTGGAAGTGATCGCAGAGGGCGTCGAGACCGCGTTCCAGGCTGAATTCCTGCACAACCTGGGCTGCCAGGACGTGCAGGGCTGGTTGTACTCCAAGGCGCTGGCGCCGGACGAGTTCGACCGCTGGTTGGCCACGCGTACAAGTGCGCCCGCGGCAGAGGCGGACGCAGACACGGGGCCACATGGCTGAGTCCTTGCCTGGAGCGCGCGCCACGACGCCGCCCCAGGAACGGGCGTTGGTGTTCGACAAGCGCGATTTCCACCGCGCCTGCAAGTTGATCTACGCGTACGCCGGCATCCAGCTCAGCGCCTACAAGGCCGACATGGTTTACAGCCGGCTGGCGCGACGCCTGCGCGCGCATGGACTGCATCGCTTCAGCGAATACCTGGACCTGGTCGAGACCGATCCCGACGCCGAGGCGCAGGCGTTCGTCAACGCGCTGACGACCAACCTCACTTCATTCTTCCGCGAGGATCACCACTTCCGAGCTCTCGCGGAGCAACTGCGGGCGGCGTACCGCCCGGGTGAAAGTGTCTGCGGCAGACCGCAGGAAAAGCTGTTGATCTGGTCATGCGCGGCCTCCACCGGCGAGGAGGCCTACTCGCTGGCGATCACCGCCTGCGAGGCGTTCGACACGCTGGCCCCACCGGTGCGCATCCTCGCCACCGATATCGACACCAACGTGTTGCAGACCGCGGCGAGTGGCGTGTACCCGATCGAGCGCATCGAGGCGCTCGAGGCGCGGCGCAAGCGCAGCTTCTTCCAGCGCGGCAGCGGTGCGCGGGCCGGCCAGTGCCGCGTGCGCCCGGAGCTGCAGGCGCTGATCGAGTTCCGCCAGCTCAACCTGCTCGACGCCAACTACGGCCTGCGCGATGGGACGTATTCGGCAGTGTTCTGCCGCAACGTGATGATCTACTTCGACAAACCAACCCAGACGCATGTGCTGGAGCGGATCGCGCCACTGCTGACCCCCAGCGGACGGCTGTACGCGGGCCATTCGGAGAGCTTCAACCACGCCATCGACGTGGTCGCGTCATGCGGCCGCACGATCTACCGCGCAGCCACGCCAGACGACCGCCGATGAGCGCCCTCGCCGCCGACCCCGTACCCGGCAGCTACTACGACCGTGCGCTGCAGACGCAGGCGATTCGCCTGCTGCCGGCTGACTACGTGGTCACCGACCAGCCACTGGCGCTGGTCACGCTACTGGGCTCGTGCGTGGCTGCCTGCCTGTATGAGCCGGCGTTGGCGCTTGGCGGCATGAACCACTTCATGCTGCCCGGCGGCGCGTCTGGAGACGCCGTCAGCGCACGTTACGGCGTGCATGCGATGGAGTTGCTGATCAACGATCTTCTCAAACGTGGTGCACAACGCCAGCAACTGCGGGCCAAGGTGTTCGGCGGCGGCAACGTGCTCAGCGGCTTCCACAGCGATCCGATCGGCACACGCAACGCACGCTTCGTGCTCGAGTACCTTGCCGCCGAGGACATCACGGTGATGGCGCAGGACCTGGGCGACATCCACGCGCGCAAGGTCTGCTTCTACCCGCAGACCGGACGCACGCTGGTCAAGCACCTGCCGACGACCCGCAATGACGGCATCATCGATGCAGAACGCGCCTTGTACGGTCGCCTGACGCGCGCACCGGCCAGCGGCGGCGTTGAGCTGTTCTGACATGGCGACCAGGCCCGTGCGGGTACTTGTGGTCGATGACTCGGCCCTCATCCGCCAGTTGATGACCGAGCTGCTCGGTGCCGACCCCGACATCGAGGTAGTCGGCACCGCAGCCGACCCGTACATCGCCCGCGACAAAATCAAGCGGCTGGCGCCCGACGTGCTGACGCTCGACATCGAGATGCCACGCATGGACGGCCTCACGTTTCTGCGCAACCTGATGCGGCTGCGGCCGATGCCGGTGCTCATGGTGTCGACGCTGACGCACCCTGGCGCCCAGGTCACGCTCGATGCTCTGGCGCTGGGCGCAGTGGATTTCGTCGCCAAGCCAAAATTCGATATGGAGCGCGGCTTGGCCGACTACGCCGCGGTACTGGTCGAAAAGGTCAAGCAAGCTGCGCATGCGCGCGTAACCCGTATCGCCGACGACCCCGTGGATTCGCGCTATGACGGCCCGATCGGCTACTGCGCCACCGACCGCCTGTTCGCGCTCGGCGCTTCCGCCGGCGGGACCGAGGCGATCGGCGAGGTGCTCTCGCGGATGCCCGCCGACGCGCCGGCGATCGTGATTGCCCAGCACATCCCGGCTGCATTCAGCGGCCCGTTCGCCGAACGCCTCAATCGCCACAGCCGTATGACCGTGCTCGAGGCGAACGACGACCAGCCGCTGCTCGCCGGTCATGCCTACGTCGCCCCCGGTGGCCGCCACTTGCGCGTGCTGCGCAATGGCGCGCACTGGCATGGCCGGCTTGGCGTCGACGATCCCGTGCGCCACCATCGTCCCAGTGTCGACATTTTGTTCGAATCGGTCGCCGCACAGGCCGGCGACAAGGCCAGCGCCGCACTGCTGACAGGCATGGGAGACGACGGCGCCCGCGGCCTGCTTGCACTGCGCAAGGCCGGTGCCAGTACCTTCGCCCAGGACGCGGCCAGCTCCGTGGTGTGGGGCATGCCCGGCGCGGCGGTCGCGCTCGGCGCCGTTGGAGAAGTGCTGCCGCTGGCACAGATCGCCCATCGGCTGCTTGCGAGCACTGCGAATACCTAAAGCACCCGGCCCCGTGGCCGTTACCGAAGCAGACTCCCCCGAACGAGATCGACAATGGATTCGCGCGTATTGATTCGCCTCGCAGCGCCACTTGCACTCACCCTGACCCTGTTCGCCGTTGAAGCGTTGGGTGTGTCGCCGCCGGTACGCTGGGGCGCCATGACGGCGATGACCTTGGCCTGGTTCGGATTCGCCTGGAGCCTGCTGCGCCCCAGCGCGCGGGCCATCGTGGAGATGGGCGAGCAGTTGCGCGTGCTCGACGACCTGCGCAAGTTCATCGGTTCCGAAGTGCAGGGCTCACGCATCGAGATAGAGCGCACCCGTGAACTCATCCGCGAGTCGGTCGGCAAGCTCGGTGGCAGCTTCGAGGCGGTCAACCGCAAGTCGCGCCAGC
>JBDSBD010000040.1:0-4170 GCA_039921765.1 Burkholderiaceae bacterium | reverse complement strand
AGCCGCAGCCGGCGTCGAACTTGGTCCTGGATTCGAACAACGGTGCGCCACAGCCGACGCAGTTGTACTGCCCGTCGACCCAATGATCCCAGTAGGCGCCGCTGAACGGCCGTTCGGTCGCGGCGTGACGTGCGACCTGGTATTGCATCGGGTCGAGTTGCTCACGCCACTCGGCATCGGTCTTCCTGACTTCGCGTTCCTTGTCGTCGGTTTGGCTCATGATGAACAAGATACCTCAATGGTTTGGGCCCATTCGGGCGGGAAGCCGGCGTAGTTCTCGGTGCGATCGGCGGCACCGCAGGCCAGTTCGTCGAACGGCCGCTCCAGAACCTGAAGCAGTCGCGCGACTTCGCCGAAGTCGCCGGCCTGGGCGTCACGAATCGCCACTTCGGCCAGATGGTTGCGCAGTATGAACTTGGGGTTGACCCGGTTCATCTGCAAGGCCCGCTGCGCATCGATGCTTTGTTCATCTTGGAGGCGCCTGGCGTAGCGCAGCGCCCAGGCGTCGAAGGCCTCGCGATCCATGAAGAGGTCGCGCACCGATGTGTTGGCCGCACCCGGGGCGCTGCTGAAGGCACCCAGACGGCGGAAGGTGATGGCGAAATCGGTGTGGTCGGTGGCCATGCGGCGCAGCAGGTCATCGATCAACGCACCATCGCCGGCCTGGGCACCGGTCAGGCCGATCTTCGAGAGCCAACGCGCGCTCATCGCCTGCTCGAAAGTCTGCTTGTAGGTCTCGAGCGTGGCCAGCGCGAGCTCGGAATCCTCGATCAACGGCATCAGCGCCTGGGCCAGCGCGTGCAGGTTCCACAGCCCGATGTTGGGCTGGCGCCCCCAGGCGTAACGGCCCTGGTGGTCGGAGTGGTTGCAGATGTGGCCAGGATCGAAGGCGTCGAGGAAGCCGAACGGGCCGTAGTCGATCGACAGGCCCAGGATGGAGAGGTTGTCGGTGTTCATCACGCCGTGGCAAAAGCCCACTGCCTGCCAGTTGGCCATCAGTTCGGCGGTGCGTCTCGTCACCTGCTCGAGCAGCGCCACGTAGGGTTGGGTCGCGTCCCGGCACGCCGGGTAGAAGTGCTCGATCACGAAGTCGGCGAGCTGGCGCAGCCGCTGCGGCTGGTCGTGGTGCGCGAAGTGCTCGAAATGACCGAAGCGGATGAAGCTCGGCGCTGCGCGCGTGAGCACGGCGGCGGTCTCGATTCGCTCGCGCCGCACCGGCAAGGCCGAGCCGGTGATGCAAAGCGCCCGCGTCGTCGGCACGCCCAGATGGTGCATCGCCTCGGAGCACAGGAACTCGCGGATCGACGAGCGCAGCACGGCGCGCCCGTCGCCCATGCGCGAGTAGGGCGTCGACCCCGAGCCCTTGAGTTGCAGCTCCATCGGGCCATTGGGCGTGTCGATCTCGCCGAGGCACAGCGCGCGCCCGTCGCCGAGCTGCCCGGCCCAGACACCGAACTGGTGGCCACTGTAGACACTGGCCAGCGGTCGCATCCCGGTTGCGCTCGCGTTGCCGCTCAAGACATCGAGCGCGCGCCAGTCGATGCGCTCGGCCCAGTCGTTCGGCAGGCCAAGCGCGCGCGCACAGTCCGCGCTGAGCGCGACCCAATGCGGGTCGGGCAGTGGCGCGGGAGCCAGCTCGCTGAAGAAGCCCGCACCGAGCGACGCGAACCGGTTCGACCAGACGCGGCCCCAGTCGGGCGTGGCCGTGACGGCGGCGGGCGAGGGCGCCGCAAGGTTGGAATCGATGCGCATTGAGCAAAGTCTATCGGGCCCGGGATGGCCGTACCCGGGTAGGGGCGTGGACGGACCTGCCCTGCCCGCGCCGGGCGCCCTGGCTGTCTCGTGCGCGACAGCGCTTTGGGGTAGTCCCTCTCACTGCATGGCTCCAGTTACGATACCTTCGCACGCGACCCAACCGACTCAGGAGAGATGTCCATGAAGTTTGTCACCAGCCCGATCACTCGACGCTTGTTGAACCTGACCATCGGGGCCGCCCTGGTCGTCTCGGCGGGAAGCACGCTGGCCGCCACGGCCAAACCACTTGCCGGGCAGACAGTCAAGATGATGTGGATCGACCCGCTGTCCGGTCTGATGGGCCCGGTCGGCACCAACCAGCTCAAGAGCTGGCAGTTCATGGCCGACAAGTTCAACGCCACCAACCCGGCTGGCGTCAAGTTCGAGATCATCGGGGTCGACAACAAGCTGAGCCCGACCGAAAGCCTGAACGCGCTCAAGTCGGCGGTCGACCAGGGCATCCGCTATGTCATCCAGGGCAACGGCTCGTCGGTGGCAATTCCGCTGATCGATGCCATCAACAAGCACAACGAGCGCAACCCGGGCAAGGAGATCGTGTTCCTCAACGAGGCCGCAGTCGACCCTGACCTGACGAACAGCCTGTGCAGCTTCTGGCACTTCCGTTTCGACGCCGACACCACCATGAAGATGGAGGCGATGACCACCTACATGGCGGGCCAGAAGGACATCCACAAGGTCTACATCATTGGTCAGAACTATTCGCACGGCAAACAGGTCTCCAAGTACACCAAGGAGTACCTGAAGCGCAAGCGCCCCGACATCCAGATCGTCGGCGACGACCTGCATCCACTCGCCCAGGTGCGCGACTTCGCGCCCTACATCGCGAAGATCAAGGCTTCGGGGGCCGATTCGGTGGTGACCGGCAACTGGGGCTCCGACCTCGCGCTGCTGGTGAAGGCCGCAGTCGAAGGCGGCTACCACGGCAAGTTCTTCACCTACTACACCGGGGTCACCGGCACCCCGACCGCACTCGGCACGAACGGCGCCGGCAAGGTCTTCCAGGTGGCTTATGTGCACTACAACATGGGCCCACCGATGGACGGCTGGATGAAGGAATTCAAGGCCAAGTACAACGACGACTTCTACACCGGCTCGATCGTGCGCATCCTGGAGGATCTGGGCGCGGCAATGGCCAAGGCCAAGAGCACCGACCCTGTGAAGGTGGCGTTCGCGATGGAAGGCCTGAAGGTCAATAGCGCCTTCGGCGGCGAGACCGAGATGCGCAAGAGCGATCACCAGCTGCAGCAGACGCTGTACATGACGGTGTGGGAGAAGGCCAGTGCGAAGTATCCGTACAGCCCCGAGAACACCGGCATGACCTTGGCGCCTGTCGCCGAGTACGCGCCGTATGTATCGAGCACGCCTACGAGTTGCCAGATGAAGCGTCCGGCGCAGCCGTAAACTCCGCGTCTGCGCGACAGGGCCCGAGCGGGGTGCACCCGTCGGGCCCTGTTGTCGTGCGGTTCGACCCGGCCGCAAGACACCTCCTGTTTGCTTGATTCTTTCGCCCGACGCCACACGATGGAGCTGTTCACGATATCGCTGCTCAACGGCCTGAGCTACGGGCTGTTGCTGTTCATGCTGAGTTCGGGCCTGACGCTGATCTTCAGCATGATGGGCGTGCTCAACTTCGCGCACGCGAGCTTTTACATGCTGGGCGCCTACATCGCCTACTCGATCGCGCAGCTCGTCGGCTTCTGGCCCGGGCTCGTGATCGCGCCGTTTGTCGTCGCCGGACTGGGAGCCCTGTTCGAGCGTTACTGCCTGCGGCGCGTGCACAAGTTCGGGCATGTACCCGAACTGCTCATCACGTTCGGCCTGTCCTACGTGGTGCTCGAGCTGGTGCAGCTCATCTGGGGCCGCAACGTGGTCGATTTTGCGCCCCCCGAGGTCTTGCGCGGGCGCGCGTTCACGTTGATCAATTCGTCGGTCGACGGCATCAGTCTCGCCTGGGGATCCGCGGTGCCGGCCATGTGCTCGGCTGCCGACGCCGCGGTGCGCGTCGTGTGCTCACCGTTCCCGGCGACACGCGGCTTCATGACGCTGGTCGCGCTGCTGATGCTGCTCGCTCTGTGGCTGATGCTGACACGCACCCGCATCGGCCTGGTGATCCAGAGCGCACTGACCCACCCCGAGATGGTCGAGGCGCTCGGCCACAACGTGCCGCGCGTGTTCATGCTGGTGTTCGGTGCCGGTGCCGGCCTTGCAGGTCTGGCCGGCGTGATCGGCGGCAGCACCTTCGTGACCGAGCCTTCGATGGCGGGCACGGTCGGCTCGGTGATCTTCGTCGTCGTCGTGGTCGGCGGCATGGGCTCGCTGGCCGGTGCGTTCGTCGCGTCGATCCTGATCGGCGTG
>JBDSBD010000039.1:0-4857 GCA_039921765.1 Burkholderiaceae bacterium | reverse complement strand
CGCACGGCACGGGGCGAGTCGGCCCTGGACTTGATCGGGATGGTGGATCAGGGCTTGATCGAGTACATCGCGTTCCCCGCTGCGCTGGTGGGCAAGTACCAGTGCTTCACGCAGGCCGATCTGACGCGGCTGCGCGCCGCGGGGTGCAGCCACCGGTTCGTGGACGTGGCAACCGGCATCAAGGCCTACAGCGACTGGCTCGCGGCCTCGGCGCACATGACTCCCGTGTGACGCCGGTTGCCCTGCGCCGGTTCGGCTGTGCTCTGCCCGCAATCCCACCCCCAGGCCCCACCGCGGCATGCGTGCACGACGCATCTCGGGTCGGCAGAGTTTGCGTGTGACGCCGGTGGCCATGCGCTGATCCTTCGGTGCATACCTCCGCCGTTCAGGGGTGCGCTTTCGGGGGTCGCCCGTCGGGGCGATTTCCAGCCGCGGTCGAGGCCCGAACAATCCGGCCCGAGCCTGCAATTTCGCAGCGCTCGAACAAGGAGCCGTCATGAACCTCATCAAGACTCTGATCACCGTCACGCTTGCGCTGGCATCGGCCTTTGCCCTCGCCGCCGTCGAAGTCAACAAGGCCAGCCAGGCCGAACTCGAAACCATCAAAGGTGTCGGGCCCGCGATGTCCGGCAAGATTCTGGAGGCGCGCAAGAGTGGCGCGTTCAAGGACTGGCCGGATCTGGTCGGACGCGTCAAAGGCATCGGCGGCGCCAATGCCGGCAAGTTCTCCGGTGAAGGACTGATCGTCAACGGCGCCGCCTACGCGCGCGCGCCTGCCGTGGCACCGCGTGACGCGGGCAAGGTGGGCCTGAAGAAACCCGGCGCCGAAACTCCGAAGAAGTGAATCCGCGGCGAAGCTACCAGCCGAAGAATTTGATCACGTCGTCACGCTGCTTCAGCGTGTCGGCCACGCCGAGTTCGATCAGCTCGCGCGTGTAGGGCGCTTCGAACAGCAGGTAGCTCGCCAACGCGGCGCCGCGCGCATCGCCGCCGCGACCCTGCACACCCATGCCGCGCAACAGGGTGCGGATCGCCACCGGCAAGGCACCCAGGTGCTTGGCGGCGATGTCGTCGATGCGTTGGCTCGGCGCGATCACGAGCACCTCGATCGGCTTCAGGCTGGTCGAGGCACGCACGTCGGGCGGCAGCAACGCGAGCGTGCCGTTGATCCGCTGCAGGCGTTCGATGTCGACCGCCAGCGTGTCCAGAAAGATGCTTGAGAGCGCGTGGCCCGCGATCTGCGCGAGGTTCGGGTACTCGTCCGCGCCGGGGCGAATGGCATTCTGTGGCTCATGCATGCGGCCGGCGCCGATGACCATGATGCGCTCGGCACCGAGGTGCACCGCTGGCGAGATCGGCGCCACCTGGCGCATCGAGCCGTCGCCGCAGTACTCCACGTGCCCGTCGATCGCGAGCGGCACCGCCGGAAACATGAACGGGATTGCCGACGAGGCCAGCAGGTGCGGCACGCCGATGGCGCTGCGCACCGCGATGCGCTGCATCCGTGTCCAGGGCTCGATGGCGCTGATCGTGTCGTAGAAGGTCACATGCATGCCCGAGCCGTAGCTCGACACGGTGATCGCCAGGCCGCGCAGATCACCCCGCTGCAGCAACGAGGGCAGGCGTTGCGTGTCGACGAGTCGGGTCAACAGCGCGTCGAGCGGCTCGTTGTCGAGCAGTGAGCGCGGCCGGGCCCGGCGCCAGCGCGCAATTGCCCAGCCGATCGACACCATCGTGAGCCAGCGCGCACCGGTGCGGATCACGCCGAAGGAGTCGGTGCGATACACCTGCTCGGCGCGAAAGTTCTCCCAGATCGCACACAGGGCGGCCACCGCCGCGTCGAACTGATCGGCCTGGCAGGCCAGTGCCGCGGCGTTGATCGCACCCGCGGAGGTGCCTGCAATCACCGGGAACGGGTTGCCCGCGACCACTCCGCAGTCACGCCGAATCTGCGCGATCGCCTTCAACACGCCCACCTGATAAGCGGCGCGGGCGCCGCCACCGGTGAGGACGAGCCCGATGACTGGGGCGGCGTTGGTCATGGCCGGTTATCGGCCAACCTCGGCGCGGGCTGAGCCCGCCGCGGGTCGGCGCGTCATTCGTAGACGACCACAGCGCGTCCCTGATGCGCGCAAGCGCGCCAGCGATCGAGCGCGGCGTCGCTCGGATAGAAGCGTGCCGCGTCTCCCAGGTCCAGCGCGCCGCTGGCGCTGTCGCGCAACAGTTGCAATCGCACCTTCAGTCCTTGCTCGAGCTCACCATGCTCGGTAGGGAGGCGCCGCGACGGAAAATCGCGCAGCACCTCCGCGACCGGCGGCACGCTGCCGTTCACTTCCACCCTCAGGTATTTGCCAAAGCGGCAGCGCGCCGCCGCCAGATTCCACACCTGGGTAACGTTCAGGCGCAAGCCGCCCGAAAACCGGTCAGGCTGGACCTTGCCTTGCACGATGACGAGTTCGTCGTCCTTGAGCAGGTCCCTGTTGGCATTGAGCAGATCCTCGTGGGCGACCGCCTCGATGGCCTCGGTCTTGTCGTCGAGCTTGAAGATCGCCACGCGTCCGCGATGGCCGTTGACGACGCGCAGGTCACCCACGATGCCAGCCAGCAACTGCGGCTCGCGCGAGTCGATCAGGTCGGCAATGCGGCGCTTGGCAAAGCAGCGCACCTCGTCGGCGCTCTGGTCGAACAAGTGGCCCGACAGATAAAAGCCGAGCGCGGCCTTCTCAAGCGTGAGCCGCTCCTTTATGCTCCACGGCTCGGCCTCGAGCAGCTCGGGCTCCTGGGTGCTGGCAGCATGGCTGCCTTCCTCGCCAGGGCCGAAGTCGAACAGGCCGCCCTGGTCGGCGTGGGCCGCCTGGGTCTCGGCCCAGTCCATCGCCAGGCTCACGCTGGCGAGCGTGCGTGCGCGGTCCGGGTGCAGCGCGTCGAACGCGCCCGCCTTGATCAGCGCCTCGATCACGCGCTTGTTGAGATGCTTGCGATCGACACGCGCACAGAAGTCGAACAGGCTCGTGAACGCGCCGCCGCTGGCCCCGTCGGTGCCCCGGCCTTCGCGCGCCGCGACGATGGCCTCGATGGCGCCCTGGCCGGTGCCCTTGATCGCGCCCAGACCATACTGGATCGCGGTGTCGGAGATCGGCTCGAAGCGCTGCACGCCACAGTTCACATCGGGCGCTTGCAGCACCACATCGAAGGCGCGCGCGTCGACCATCAGTACACGCAGCTTGTCGGTGTCGTCACCCTCGATCGTCATGTTGGCGGCGAAGAACTCGGCCGTGCAATGCACCTTGATCCAAGCGGTGTGATACGCCAGCAGCGAGTACGCGGCGGCGTGCGACTTGTTGAAGCCGTAGCCCGCGAACTTCTCCATCAGGTCGAACACCTCGTCGGCGACCCGCGCGTCGATGTGTTTCTTGGCCGCGCCGTCGCGGAAGATCGCGCGGTGCCGCGCCATCTCTTCGGCCTTCTTCTTGCCCATCGCGCGGCGCAGCAGGTCGGCCCCGCCAAGCGAATAGCCACCGAGCACCTGGGCGGCCTGCATGACCTGCTCCTGGTAGACCATCACGCCATAGGTCTCGCCAAGCACGGTCTCGAGCAGCGGATGCGGGTAGCTGACCTCCTCGCGGCCGTGCTTGCGCGCGCAAAACGTCGGAATGTTCTCCATCGGCCCGGGGCGGAACATCGCATTCAGTGCGATCAGGTCCTCGAGCCGGCTGGGCTTGGCATCGCGCAGCATGCGCTGCATGCCGACGCTTTCGAACTGGAACACCGATTCGGTACGTCCCTCGGTGAAGAGCTTGTAGACCTTGGCGTCGTCGAGCGGCAGCGTCTCGTAGTCGAAGTCCTTGAGCTTGGGACGGCGCTCCTTGATGAACACTTTGGCGAGCTCGAGAATCGTCAGAGTGGCCAGGCCCAGAAAGTCGAACTTGACGAGGCCGATCGCCTCGACGTCATCCTTGTCGAACTGGCTCACCGCACTGTCGCTGCCAGGCTGCATGTAGAGCGGACAGAAGTCGGTGATCTTGCCCGGCGCGATCAGCACGCCGCCGGCGTGCATGCCGACGTTGCGCGTGATGCCCTCGACCTTCGCTGCGAGCGCGAGCAGTTCGGCCACCTCTTCCTCGGCAGCCTCGCGCTGCTCGAGTTCGGGGGCTTCGCGGCGCGCGTAGATCAGCCCCGGATCGGGCTTGTCGGGAACCTTGGCGAGCGTGACATGCTTGCCCGGCGGCGCCGGGATCAGCTTGGCGATCGAGTCGACATGGCCGTAGCCCATGCCCAGCACCCGCCCAACGTCGCGCAGCGCGGCCTTCGCCGCCATCGTGCCGAAGGTCGCGATCTGGCTCACCGCGTCACGCCCGTACTTGCCCTTCACGTAGTCGATCACGCGATCCCGGTTGCCTTGGCAGAAGTCGATGTCGAAGTCAGGCATCGACACACGCTCGGGGTTCAGGAAACGCTCGAACAGCAGCTCGTACTGAAGCGGGTCGAGGCCGGTGATGTTGAGCGCGTAGGCAACCAGCGAACCCGCACCCGAGCCGCGCCCCGGGCCGACCGGGCAGCCGTTCTTCTGCGCCCAGTTGATGAAGTCGGCGACGATCAAAAAGTAGCCGGGGAAACCCATGCCCAGGATCGTCTTGATCTCGAAGTCGAGCCGCTCGACATAGCGCGGGCGCTGCGTTTCGCGCTCGGCCTCGTTCGGGTAACGCTGCTTGAGGCGCTCGACCAGACCTTCGTGCGAGAGGATGCTGAAGTACTCGGCCATCGCGAGCGGCTGGCCGTCGACGACCGGCGTCGGGAAGTCGGGCAGCTGCGGCTTGCCGAGCACCAGGCTCAGGCTGCAGCGCTTCGCGATCTCGA
>JBDSBD010000038.1:0-9165 GCA_039921765.1 Burkholderiaceae bacterium | reverse complement strand
AGCACCACCGGGCTGACTTCCTTGACGCCCTGGTAGACGTTGAAGAACACGATGAAGAACACCAGCGTGACGCCGAGCGCGACCTTGCTCGCGATCCCCAGGCCGAACCAGACCGCGAAGATCGGCGCGAGGATCACGCGCGGCATGCTGTTGAGCGCCGTGATGTAGGGCTCGGTGATCGCCGCGGCGAGCGGGCTGAGCGCCAGCCAAAGCCCGCATGCGAGACCGAGCAGCGTGCCGATGCCGAACGCGAGCACGGTCTCCAGCAAGGTCACCCACAGGTGCTGGTAGATGTCGGCGTTGGACACGAACCAGGCCCAGATGCGGCCGAAGATCTTCAGCGGCTCGCCGAAGAAGAACGCCGCCTGCTGGTCGTTCTCGAACACGATCGGCGGGATCAGGCCCGGCTTGGTGATGACGTGCCAGAACACGAACACCGCGACCAGCAAGCCGAGCTGCCAGGCGCGCAGGTTGCTCATGCTGGGGCGAAGGCGTTGCCACATCGTCTAGGCCCTGTTGACGCTGTCGCAGGGCGCGCGCCGCGCCGCCGCGGGCGCTGCTGGCACCTTGCGGCGGGTGACGCCGCCGGTGCGCTCGGCGCCCGGCATGGCGGGAGTGGCGTGGGTGGCGAGGGTGGCGGAGTGGGCGGCGGTCATGGCGGGGGACGCTCTCCAGTGCTCAGGCGGCGAGTTGTTGCTGATAGCCCTTCAGAACTTCTTCGCGCAGCACGCCCCAGATGGCGCGGTGCAGCTCGATGAAGCGCGGCGTGGCACGCACTTCGGCGACGTCGCGCGGGCGCGGGATGTCGATTGCAAACTCGCCGATCGGGTGTGCCGCGGGGCCGGCCGACAGGATCACGACCCGATCGCTCATCGCAATCGCCTCATCCAGGTCGTGCGTGATGAAGAGCACCGCCTTGCGCTTGGCCGCCCACAGCTCGAGCACCTCGTTTTCCATCAGCTGGCGCGTCTGCACGTCGAGCGCCGAGAACGGTTCGTCCATCAGGATGATGTCGGGGTCGAGCACCAGGGTCTGGGCCAGGCTCACGCGCTTTCTCATGCCGCCCGAGAGCTGGTGCGGGTAGCGGTTGCCGAAGCCCCCCAGGCCGACCCGTTTGAGCCAGTCCTCGGCGCGCTCGCGCGCGTCCGTGGCGCCGCGGAACTCGAGCCCGGCCGTGACGTTCTGCAGCGCGGTGCGCCACGGCATCAGGCTCTCCGACTGGAACATGTAGCCGGCCCGCGTGTTGATGCCGGCCAGCGGCTGACCGAACACCTGCACCTCGCCGGTGCTGGGCGCGAGCAGCCCGGCACCGACATTGAGCAGCGTGCTCTTGCCGCAACCGGTCGGGCCGACGACGGCGACGAACTCGCCGGCGCCCACGGTCAGGTCGACGTCGCGCACCGCGGTGTAGCGTTGCGACGCATCTCCCTTCGAGACAAAGGTGCAGGAGACACCGCGCAGGGTCAACGCCGCGGCGCCCGGGTCCTCCTGTGCAGACAAGGCGGAGCTCACCCTTTCGGGTACTTCGCGTTCGCTTTTCTCACGAACTCGTTGGTGAAGACCGCTGCGGTATCGACCTTCGCCCCGGCGATCGCCGGATCGATGCTGGCGAGCGCGCGCCGCGCGGTTTCGGCGCCGGCCGTCGGAATCATGCCGTCGGGCGAGAGCGCGCCCTTCGCGGCGAGAAAGGCGCCGACGTACACCGCGCGGTCGCCGAGCAGATAAGTCTCCGGCACCGCCTTGATGATGTCGCTTGCGCCGGCGCGCTGGATCCACTTGTCGGCGCGCACGATCGCATTGGCCAGCGCCTGCACGGTGGCCGGGTTCTTGTCGACGAAGGATTGCGGTGTGTACAGGCAGGCGGCCGGCATCGGGCCGCCGAAGATCTTGTCGGCCTCGGCCACCACGCGCGTGTCGGAGATGATCTTCAGGTCACCCGAGCGCTGCAGCAAGGTGATCACCGGGTCGAGATTGCTGATCGCGTCGATCTGCCCGGAGCGCATCGCGGCCACCGCACCGTTGCCGGCGCCCACGCCGATGATCGACACATCGCCCGGCTTGAGCCCTGCCTTGGCGAGCACGAAATTGGCGAGCACATGGGTCGAGGAGCCCGGCGCGGTCACACCCAGCTTCTTGCCCTTCAGGTCGGCCACGCCCTTGAAGTCCGGCATCGTCTTCGGGTTGATGCCCAGCACGATCTGCGGCGCCCGGCCCTGCAACACGAAGGCGCGCAGGTGCTGGCCCTTGACCTGCATGTTGATGGTGTGCTCGAAAGCGCCCGAGACCACGTCGGCGCTGCCGCCGATCATGGCCTGCAGCGCGCGCGAGCCGCCTGCAAAGTCGGCGATGGTCAGATCCAGGCCCTCGTCCTTGAAGAACCCTTGAGTCTCGGCGATCGTGAGCGGCAGGTAATACAGCAGGTTCTTGCCGCCCACGGCGAGCGTGAGCTTCGGCCTTTCGAGGGCCTGCGCACGAGCGATGGAAGGCACGGCGATCGAGGCCGAGGCGGCGAGGATGAAACTGCGGCGTTGCATGGCGGGGAGTCTCCGGTTGAATGAACCGACTCTAGCCGCCCATGCGTTCGCGCGACACGGGGGAAACACCGCGCCGTGCAGGCGCGTGCCACAGTCGCCCCTAAAATCATTTCGATGCATTCAATCCTTGCCCGCGCGGCGCGACTGATGGCGTGCCTGCTGGGTCTGGTCATCAACGCGTCGGCGCCGGCGCAGACCGCGCCCGCGCTTGCGGCGCCGACACCCATACCGGCAGCTTCGGTTGCGGCGCCGCTCGCGGCACCGCCCGCCACCACTGGCACCGCACTGCCCCCCGGCACGGCGGCCTCGGCATCGATTTCGTACTCGGCGCGCCGGGTCTACGAGCAGGCGCGCTCGCAACTGGTGCAGATCCGCACCGTGCTCAAGGGCAGCGCCAGCCAGGCCTCGGTCGGCTCGGGCTTCTTCGTCTCGAGTGAAGGCCACCTCATCACCAACTTCCACGTCGTCAGCCAGGCCGCGCTGAAGCCGCAGCGCTACGACCTGGTCTACGTCACCGCCGATGGCCGCGAGGCCCCGCTCATCGTGCTGCAGATCGACGTGCGCCACGACCTGGCCTTGCTGAAGGCCGCCGATGCCGGCACGTCGGGGCGCCGCTTCGATGCCCTCGGCTTTCGCGCCGAAGGCCACGCGCTGGCGCAGGGCGAACGCATCTACTCGCTCGGCAACCCGCTCGACGTCGGTTTTGCCGTCACCGAGGGCAACTACAACGGGCTGGTGCAGCGCAGCTTCTACCCGCAGATCTTCTTCGGCGGCGCGCTGAGCGCCGGCATGAGCGGCGGGCCCGCGCTCGACCAGGCCGGCGAAGTGATCGGCGTCAACGTCGCGCGACGGGTCGATGGCGAACAGGTGAGCTTCCTGGTGCCGGCCAGCTTTGCGGCGGCGCTGCTCGCGCGCGGCCGCGACGCCGCGCCGATCACCGTGCCGGCCTACGGCCTCGTCACCGACCAGCTGATGCAGCATCAGGAGTTGCTTACAGAACGTTTCATCCAGCAGGGCTGGAAGCGCTCGACCCACTCGCGTTATCGCGTTCCGGTCCCCAACGACGGCTTCATGCGCTGCTGTGGCACGAGCGAGCTGTCGCGCACCGGCGGGATCGATCTGGAGCGCTCCGACTGCGTGATGGACACACGCATCTTCGCCGGCGACTTCACGACCGGCGCGATCGCGGTGCGCCACGAAAGCTACGCCGGCGCCCGGCTCGGCCCGCTGCGTTTCGCGGCGCGCTACTCGGCGAGCTTTCGCAACGAATCGTTCACGCGACTGCGCGCCGAATTCCAGACCCGACCGCAGTGCCGCGAAGACTATCTCGACCGCAACGGGCTGACCTTGCGCGCGGTGGTGTGTCTGCGCGCCTACAAGAAGTTGCCCCAGCTCTACGACCTGTCGGTGCTGGTGGCCACGCTCGACCAGAGCACGGCTGGGGTGCAGGGGCGCTTCGATGCCCAGGGCCTGAGCTTCGCGAACGCGCAAAAGCTGGCGCGCCACTACCTGGAGGCGTACGCATGGGTGAAATAGCGCTCGATCCGCCCGCCGTCGAGGCGTCTGCACCCGGCATCGCGGCGCTGATCGAGGTGCTCGACCGCGATGGCCAGGTGCGCCAATCGGTGCCCGTGCACGCCTGGCCGCTGCGCGTGGGCCGCGCGCTCGACAACGACCTGGTGCTGAGCGACCCGCATGTCGCGCCCAGGCACCTCACGATCGCCACGAACGAGCGCGGCCAGCTCGAGCTCACGGTGGGCGACACCGGCAATGGCGTTCAACTCGGCGGCCGCCGCCTGGACGCCGGCGCCCGAACGACGCTGCCGCTGGGCGGCGAAGCCCTTGACCTGAGTGCCGGCCGTACCCGGCTGCGGCTGCGCCTGCCCGGGCAGGCGCTGGCCGGCGAACGCCTGCTCGCCGCCACGGTGCCGCTGGCGCGCCGCGCCGCGCCGATCGTGGCCGCGGCTGCGGTGCTGCTGCTCGGGCTGCTGTTTCGCACCTGGCTGGACACCGACCCCGAGCTCCTCGGCCGCGCGGTCGGCAGCGTGCTGCTGGCGAGCGTGCTCGGCGCCGCGCTGTGGTGTGGCGTCTGGGCGCTGCTGTCCAAGACCTTCACGCGCCAGGCGCGCTTCGGTTGGCACCTGCGCGTGTTCCTGCTCTCGAGCATTGCGTTGCTGGCGACGAGCGCACTGCCGGCACTGCTTGCGTTCGCGTTCTCGTGGCCCTGGCTCACCGACTTCGCCTTCGTCGCCACGATCGGGATCGGTGCGACCGCGCTGTACTTTCACCTGCTCGCGGTCGAACCGACGCGCCACCGGCTGCTGGCATGGCTGGCGGGTGCAGGCGCGGTCGCGGGCGTGGCCCTGAGCCTGTGGTTGAACGTGCAACAAACCGACCAGTGGGGCGACGAGCTCTACATGAATCATCTGTTTCCGCCCGCGCTGCGGCTTGCCGAACCGGTAGCCACCGATCGGATCATCGATGGCCTGGCGGGCCTGAAGCCGAGGCTCGACGCCAAGGCCAGCGAGCCTGACGATGGCAGCGACTCGCACGGGCCGGCCGACGACGATGAATGACCTGGCTCACGGAGCGTCCCAGTGCGCTCGGGGGTTGAACGTCATCATGGGCTCGAGGGGAGCGTCGGGACTGGCGCCGGACCGAATGCAGGCCCAAGCTGATGCGCAGGCCCGAGAGACGAATACACACGAGGCAGCCCGGGCCTGGCTGACATTCGTGAAAGGACTCCCCATGCTATCGACCTCGTCTGTTACCACCATGCTCCCAGTGATCGACATGGTTCGTGCCCGAGCTTTCTACGAGGGCCGCTTGGGCTTCGAGCCTGGAGGGTTACGGCCCGACGGCAAGCTCGTCTATCGGGTGGGAGGGAGCACGCTCGCGTTGTTCCCAAAGCCAGACGGCACCAAGGCCGACCATACGGCATTCAGTTTTCAGGTTGACGACATCGGGGCGAGCATTGCCGAGCTAAAGACCGCGGGCGTCGTGTTCGAGGATTACGATTTCCCTGGGCTCAAGACGGTTGAGCATGTGTGTGTCCTCGGAGCGGAGAAGGCTGCCTGGTTCAAGGACACCGAGGGCAACTACCTCTGCATCCATGAGGACATTCGTAGGCCAGGAGGCTGGGGCGGGCCGCACGATGGAATACGCAAGGACGTCCCACCTTCTGGCGGTGGCATCGAAGCTCCAGGATTGGCGTGCGAGCTTCGATCTGCAAACCGTCCAGGAGAAGTCTCATGAGCGAAATTACAAGAGCCACGGCTGGCGATGTGGTCTGCGTCGGGGCCGATTGGGCCAAGCGCGTGATCCCGTTGCACGGCGTTGACGCGGCGGGGCACGTGGTAGTTGGCCAGGCGCGCGCAACAACTCGCGTCGAGCGTGCCGATGCAACGCGGCGGCAGCGCCGACGAGGTGGCGCAAACCATCCTGTGGCTGCCGTCGGACGATTCGAGCTACACCACCGGGGCGATCCTGGACGTGACCGGGGAGCGCTGAGTCGCAGCGAACCGTGCACCTGCCGCACATGACAAACAACGCCTTCATCGACCGGCCGCAAGCCTACGGCGTAGGCAGCGCAATCAACCGCCGCGCTTTCGCCGGCACTGACCCATTCGAATGCGGCGACGAGGTCTTCGAGGCTGACGGGAGTGTTCATCGTTCCCTTCGGCGTCTTGGCAGAAAGCCTCAAGCCCAACGTTGGACGTGAGAGGCTCGACCCGGCTTGCCGGGGCGAGTCCTCTCGATGGAAGGGTTGGGCATCACCGCTTCACTCGTGCCTTCGCTGGCCACACGCGAAGCGCGCAGTGCTTGGCCGCATGCGTGAAGTCTTTGTCCGTGGTGAGAAGCGTCAGATCGTGCCGGATTGCGAGTTGTGCAAGCAGTGCATCAATCGTGCCGATCTGGACACCGGCCTGGCGACACACGTTTCGCAGAGTTGCAGCACCGATGTGATCATCTCGATCCGGTTGAAGCAGAGGCAGGGCGGCGAAACGTTCGACGATCTGAGTCTGCGCCTTGGCCCCCGAAAAACCTTGCAAAAGTTCCTGTAGAACCAGCCCGGTTGTGACCACGATGTCTGCCCCGAACAAGGCATCCTTGAGTTCGTGCACCTCAGGTTCGGTAGCTTCAACATCACGGCGAAGAGCCAAAGACCAAACGCTTGTATCAACGAGCAGCGTCATTTGCGACGAGACCGTTCAGCCTTGTAGTCGAATGACTGATCCCACTCAAGCTTGCCCAGTAGATCGGCAACGCGCCGCTGCTCGCGGCGAGCGATGAACTCCTGTAGAGCTTTGGTTACCGCAGCCTTCTTCGTGCGCTCACCGCTGACTTGAACCGCGCGGTCGAGAAGGGCTGGATCGATGGCGAGGTTGGTGGCCATGTGTGACTCCTTGTGTGGAAGTCTACACACTTCTTGCGTTGTGAGCTACTCGGTTCGAGCGCATCGTCGTCTGTGATGCCCACCGTCTGACTTAAGCGGCTGGGCGTAGGCCCATCCGTTTGCAGGACATGCGAAGGGATTTCCCACCGTCGGGCAACGGCGCCGACGCGCCAAGATGGGTGGTGTTCAAAGTCATCCATCCGAAGCCTGTGAAAGGGGCGGCGGCGCCGCGGGAGTGCTGGCCAGACCGGCAGCGGACAAGCTCAGACTTTCCCTGGGTGGCACCCGATCGGCAGTGACCACGTGACAGGAATGGAGCCTCGCGCAGCGGTTCGCATCGGGGTCCGCTTCGCAGCTCGTCTCGAGCGCGATGCAACAAGCCGTTTGTAGGGTGGCAGTCCGTTCTCTGTCTCGGCATCGCCTTCGATCGCACGGCTGGCTTCGAACACAAGCCAAATATGGCATGGCAGTGAGAAACAAAAACCGGTGACTACTTCGGAAGTCCATGTAAAGGGCCACGCGTCGATACTGCTCAATGGAAGAGAGCTGGATTGCCTTGCCACACCGACCAGGTGAGGGCTGACGCGAGACAAACCCACGCAAGATAGGGAAGCATGAGCAACGCGGCGCCGCGCGTGATTCTGAAAAACGCCGTGATGGTGATGACGATCAGGACCAATAGAAGCAAGACGTCGCCAAAGGAAGCCACGCCCAGGCGCCAAGCGAAAAACAGCCAGGACCAAAGTGCATTGGCGACAAGTTGTGCAATGAACAGCGACAGCGCCAAAACAACTGGTTTGTTGTCCTGCTCTCGCCATACAAGCCAAGCCGAGACACCCATGAGTGCGTAGAGCACCGACCACACCGGCCCGAAGGCAGAGGCCGGCGGCGCCCACGCAGGCTTGTCGAGCTGGAGATAGAACGAAGCGGCGTCAACCGACGCCAGTGCGCCGGCAGCCGCAGCGACGAAGACCAACCCGAGCCATCCAAGAAGACCAAGCACCTGCCAACGTTTTGAGCGGCGAGTCATCGTGCGGCTTTGATGGGGCCTGCACGTTTGACCTGAGCGGCTGCCCTAGGCAGGCGAAGCCTGCCGGAGGACGTCCGCTCGATGGAGCGGTCAGGCGGCACGCTCAGCGAAGCTTTGTGCGAGACAGACGCTTGGCGTTTGCCACGGCCTTGCGATGCACTGGCGCCAGACCCTTGTCAAGGACACCGAGCGCGGCCCTTTGCAGCTTGGCTGGAGACACCGCGGCGGAAGGCCTTTGGCCCCAGGCAACGGTCATGAACGACCGAAAGAAAGAAAGTGCCAGCGCCTGATTGGCCCGAGCAGCTTGACTGGCCATCGCGCCCCAGGACGCAGCGAACGCCGAGTTCTTCTCGTCCACCATCAGCTTGAACTCCTTGCGATCTCGAGCGGAGAGCTTGGGCCCGGAAAGCGCCATGCGCGTTACGCGATGCGCAACCACCTGCGGCACTGCAACGGCGAGCTCGGTTGCTTTTACAGCCAGCGATTGCGCACCGCGCTTGGGACGATGAGGCATGAACTTTCCTTATGAGTGCCCCGAGTGTAGGCGGGGTGCTGCCTGACGAATGACACGGACTTCCCCGTCCCGAGCCAGCCGCGAAGCGGTGACTGACAACTCAGTGCCACGCTGGGAAGCGCGAACTCTCGTCAACTGAACGAAGCAGGGGAAGTCCATGGCTATTCTGACCGTTGGCGCTCCGCTTGAACGAGGGGTCAGCAACTGTCTTCAAAGTCAAGCCGATTGTGCGATCTGCACATGCTTGGCGGCGTTCCACATCGACTGGTCTCGCCGCACCGCGCTGAGGATCGTCAGCAGCTTGGGCATGCACGCCACGATGGCCGCCTTCTTGGGCTTGCTCGCGGCGATCAAGCGACTGTGGAAAACCTTGATCGCCGGGTTGTGTTTGATAGCCACCAACTCGGCCAGCTCGCCCCATCCGTTCGCGTCGTCAAGCACACGCTCTCCATCGACGCCGGCGTTGGGCCGTTCATCGCGATTCGCGACCCCACCTTGCGGATGCATGTTCATGATGGACAACTGTTCGGGCTACACGGTTCGCTGCGTATTTCGGAAGAGCGTGACCGGTCTTTTCGGCATCGTGACCGACGGTTTCGGGAACGTGACCGGTTTGAGCGGTCGGTGCTGAGTTGCGTGGGATGGATTGTAGGAAGAGGCAGTTTGAAGGTGGTGGAGGGGCTCCGTGGTT
>JBDSBD010000037.1:0-13518 GCA_039921765.1 Burkholderiaceae bacterium | reverse complement strand
GGCACCGTCGACGACGGTCGGGGTGTTGGCAAGATGCTCCGACACGGCCCCGGCAGCGTCCCGTAATGCCGACGCGAACGCCTGCGGCGGTTCGTCGAGGACGGTGTAGGCATCGTTCACATCCTTGACCAACCGGGTCCAGCTTCGTTGCAGGCGATCGAGCGGCCCCTTCAGCGAGGCCGGCGCTGCCGAGCGCACCGCTCGCAACTGCGCCGACTGCAGACTGGCGCTGTACATGGCCCGTGCACGCTCGACCAGGTTGTGGGCTTCGTCGACGAGCACGCCGACGCGCCACGCGTTCGCCAGCATCAAGCCGTGGAGCATCGCGTTGCTGTCGAAGAAGTGGTTGTAGTCGCCGACGATCACGTCGCACCAGCGCGCCACTTCCTGGCCGAGGTAGTACGGGCACACCGCATGGGCCAGTGCGATCTCGCGCAGCGACGCACGGGTCAGCGTCCCGGCCGCCACGGCCGCTGTCCGAGCCGCCGGCAGGCGATCGTAGAAGCCGCGCGCGAGCGGACATGACTCGCCATGGCAAACCTTGTCGGGGTGCTCGCAGGATTTTTCGCGGGCCACCAGTTCGATCACGCGCAAGGGCATCCCGGGATCGCTGTGACGGAGGGTCTCCAGAGAGTTCAGCGCCAGCGATCGTCCGGAGCCTTTGGCCGTCAGGAAGAAGACCTTGTCGAGTTCCTGAACAGGGCAGGCCTTGAGCATCGGGAACAGCGTCGCGACCGTCTTGCCGATGCCGGTGGGCGCCTGGGCCAGCAGGCAGCGGCCGAGTCGAGCCGCGTTGAAGACTGCCTTCGCGAGGTCACGCTGTCCGGCACGAAATTCCGGGTGCGGAAAGCGCAGGTTTGTCAGCCCCGTGTCGCGCCGACCCCGGTGCGCGAGTTCAGCGTCGGCCCAGGCGATGAAGCGCTCGCACAGTGCCTCGAAGAACGCCTGCAGCGCGTTGGCCGTGCAGCGCTGCGACAGCGGCGGCGCCTCCCGTTGCCTGTCGATGTCGAAGTACACCAGTGACACGGTCAGCTCGGCCAGGCCGAACTGCCGACACATCAGCGCGCCGTAGACCTTGGCCTGCGCCCAGTGAAGTTGCCGATGGTTCCGGGGCATCAGGTCGAGGTCGCCCTTGTACGTCTTGACTTCTTCCAGCATTTGCCGATCGGGGTCGTAGCCGTCGGCGCGTCCGCGCACGATCAGGTGCCGGTACGCGCCGCTCAACGAGACTTCGCTGCGGTAGGACGTCGAGCGGCTCGCTGCGACGGTCTGGTGACCCACCATGCCTTGCTGCGATGTCGGCGAAGGCGTGAAGCGCAGGTCCAGGTCGCCTTGCTTGGCGGCGAACTCGCACAGCGCGCGCACCGCGACGGTGTAGGTCTTCATGCGCCGTTCGCCCGGTGCAGTGGTGCGTCGCTCGCCGCGCCTTCAGCCGCCGTGGTCCCGAGTTCGCGCTGCGCCGATGCGCCGTCCTGGCTGGCCGGTGTTGCCTTGGCCAGGGCCATCCACACCGGGAACGGAAGCTTGCACGGCGTGTGTCGGGCCGGCCGGGCCAGCTCGAACGTGCCGGACTCGGTCGGGCCGTTCAGCAGCCAGACGCCGAAGGCTTGCGGGATTTCGTGCGGTTCGGCCACGCCGGCCGGCAGCACGTAATAGGTTTCGCAGGACAGCCACTGATAGGACTCGCGCTTGGCAGCGTGGCGCAGGTCGGACAGCAGATCGGCGCGGCTCACCTTGACCTCGTGGACCATCGGCTGCAGATAGTCTTCGATCGATGTCCGGCGCACCGAGAACACATCCGGCCTGGCCATGCGCCAGGAGGCCTTGCGGTGATCGCGCGGTTCAGAGGCCGTCACGCCCTCGAACCCCAGCGCTTCACCGGTCATCGAGGCCGCACCGGCCGCTGGCACCTCGGTGGGGGCGATCCGTGCACGCAGGGACAACTCGCGCCACACGATCCGGCCCGTGGCCATCAGGTGGGCGGCGACCCGGGCCGCCAGCTGATCGTGGGCGCTCAGCGAGCGCTGGTTGCGTTGGCGGGAGTCGGCCAGCAATCTGATGCCGGCGTCGGTCAATCGAATCGTCTCGTGTCCGCCGGCGTCGGGCGCGAGCGTGGCCCAGCCCGCGGCAACCAGGTCGAGCTCGATGGCGTCGCGGCAGGGCCATCCGGCCGATCGCCAGATCGACATCAGGCGCGTGAGATGAAAACGGCGCGGGGCGATGGGCAAGGCGCAGTCCATGGACAGTCAGCTCGAAGGTGAAGGGGGAACGGCCGCTGCGGCGAAGCATTTCATGGCGGGTGGCCTCATTTGAAATCCCGGCTCTCGGTGGCGAGCCGCCCGAGCAGGGGCGTCATATCCTCGAGCCGTCCGGCGATCAGGTTCTTCACGTCACCCTCGCGCTGCCAGGTTCCGTAGACCGCCAGCAGCCGGGCGTTCAGCAACGGTTTGCGTTGGGCGTCGCGCAGCGACTTCCAGCAGATCACCTGGACCACGCCGGTCTCGTCTTCGAGCGAAATGAACACCGTTCCGTTCGCGGTCTGAGGTTGCTGGCGCAGCGTGACGATGCCGCAGTACCGGACGATCCGACCATGGGGCATGTGGTTCAGCTGTTCGGCCGTCAGCAGTCGGCGCTGATTCAGCTTTGGCCGCAACAGTGCCATCGGGTGGCGCCTGAGGGTCAGCCCCATCGACGCATAGTCGAACAGGATCTCCTCGCCCTCCGGTGCCTGCGGCAACTCCAGCACGTCTTCATCGAAGGGCGCGTCCCGCAGCAGCTCCGGTGTCGAGCGAAGTGCCGCCGCATCCCAGACCTGCTGGCGCCGATGGCCCGACAAGCTCATCAGCGCATCGGCCGCCGCGAGCACCTTCATCTCGTGGTGATCGATGCGCGCGCGCCGGGCCAGGTCCTCGGCCGAGTCGAAAACCCGCGCATGGCGCGCGGCGACGATGCGCGCCGTCGACTCCGACGGCAGCCCGACAATCATGCGCAGCCCCAGCCGCACGGCCGGCGGGTGCGGCAGGTCCTCGAGCGTGCAATCGACCGCGCTGACCATCACGTCGGCCGCGCGCACCTCGACGCCATGGCGCTTGGCGTCCTGGACCAGTTGCGACGGCGAATAGAACCCGAGCGGCTGCGAGTTCAGCATCGCTGCCAGAAATTCGGCCGGGTGGTGCTTCTTGATCCAGCAACTCGCGTACACGAGCAACGCAAACGACGCCGCGTGCGATTCGGGGAAACCGTACTCGCTGAAACCGTGGATCTGCTGGAAGATCGCCTCGGCGAAGGCCTTGTCGTAGCCGCGCGAGGTCATGCCGTCGACGATTCTGTCGTAGTAGCGGTCGAGCCCGCCCTTGCGCTTCCAGGCCGCCATCGAGCGCCGCAGTTCGTCGGCCTCGCCCGGCGTGAAGCCGGCGGCCAGAATCGAGATCTGCATCACCTGTTCCTGGAACACCGGGATGCCGAGCGTGCGGCCCAATGCCTCCTTCAAGGCTTCGCTCGGGTAGGTGACCGGCTCCTTGCCCTGGCGACGGTTCAGGTACGGATGCACCATGCCGCCGACGATCGGACCGGGCCGCACGATGGCGACTTCGATCACCAGGTCGTAGAAGCATCTCGGACGCAGTCGCGGCAGCATGCTCATCTGCGCACGACTCTCGATCTGGAACACGCCCACCGTGTCGGCCTGGCAGATCATGTCGTAGGTCGCGGTGTCTTCGGACGGGATGTCCTGCATCTCGAAGACACAGCCCTTGCGGGTGCCGATGAACTCGAGCGACTTGCGGATCGCGGTCAGCATGCCGAGCGCCAGGCAGTCGACCTTGAGCAGGCCGAGTGCATCGAGGTCGTCCTTGTCCCACTGCAGGACGGTGCGGTCCGCCATCGACGCGTTCTCGATCGGTACCATGCGCGACAGCGGTCCCTTGGTCAGCACGAACCCGCCGGTGTGCTGGCTCAGATGGCGTGGAAAGCCCAGCAGCTGCCCGGTCAGCTGCAGCAGCTGGCGCACCTGCAAGCCGTCCACCGGCAAGCCGAGCTCTTCCAGGCGTTCCTTCCTGACCTCCTTGCCATCCCACCACACGTGCCCCTTGGCGAGAGCATCGAGCGTTTCCAGCGAAAAGCCGAGCGCCTTGCCGACATCGCGGATCGCGCTCTTGGGCCGATAGCTGATGACGACACCGGTGAGGGCCGCGCGGTCGCGCCCGTACTTCGCGTACAGGTACTGCAGCACCTCTTCGCGGCGCTCGTGCTCGAAGTCGATGTCGATGTCCGGCGGCTCGTTGCGTTCCTTCGAGATGAAGCGCTCGAACAGCATGCTCATGCGCGCCGGATCGACCTCGGTCACGCCGATGCAGTAGCAGACCACGCTGTTGGCGGCGCTGCCGCGACCCTGGCACAGGATGTGGCGCGAGCGCGCGAAGGCAACGATGTCGGCGACCGTCAGGAAGTAGTGTTCGTACTCGAGATCACCGATGAGCTCCAGCTCGTGCTCGATCTGCGACTGGACTTTCGCGGGCATGCCTTTCGGCCAGCGCCGTCCGGCACCTTCGTAGACGATGCGCCGCAGGTAGGACGCGGGCGTTTCGCCCGCCGGCACGACCTCGTCGGGGTACTGGTAGCGCAGCTCGTCGAGGCTGAAGACGCAGCGTGCCGCGACATTCAGGGTTTCGGCGAGCAGCTCGGCGGGATAGGTCTGCGCCAGACGCAGTCGGCTGCGCAGGTGCCGTTCGGCGTTGGGCTGCAGGTCGAGCCCGCACTCGGTCAGTGGTTTGCCGAGGCGGGTTGCGGTCAGCACGTCCTGCAGCGGCTTGCGCGAGCGCACATGGAAGTGCACGTCGCCGGCCGCCACCAGCGGTATCGCACTGGAGCCGCTGACCTCGCGCAGGCGGTGCAGCCACATTTCGTCTGTGAGGAGACGCAGCAGGTCCACGCCCAACCAGCACCGGCCGATGAACTGGTCCAGCAGCCACCTGGCCAGGGTGGTGAGCTGTGCCGGTTCGGACATGCGTTGGGGTGACGCCAGCACCACGCAGTCGGCGAGTTCGTCGCCGGTGAGGTTGGAGATGTCGAGGCGGTACGTGCCCTTCGCAGCCGAGCGTCGCAGCTTGGTGATGAACTGGCACAGGTTGCCATAGCCGTGCAGGTTGCAGGCCAGCACCGTCAGGTCGAACGGCGTGGTGTCGGGCGCTGCGACGATTCCCCAGTCGACCCGGAACTGGCTGCCGACGAGCAGCTTGAACTGGTGCTGCCGGGCTGCGGTGTGGGCTCGCACGATGCCGCTCATCGAACACTCGTCCGCGATGGCCAGCGCGCTGTAGCCCAGTTGCCGGGCGCGTTCGACCAGCTCCTCGGGCTGGCTCGCGCCGCGCAGGAAGCTGAAGTTGCTGACGCAGCGCAGTTCGGCGTAGTCGGGGATCGCGGCCATCGGAGTGCTCAGGCGAAGACACCGTGGAGGAACCAGGCGGTCTGGTCGTTCGCCAGCCGCGTCTGGAACACCCAGAGCACGCCGGCGTGCTCGCTGAGTGCGACCCAGTAGTCCCGAGCGACGTTGCGGGTTTGTTCTTCACCGTCGACGGCTGTGCGGTCCCACCAGCCGCCCTCGATGCGGTGCGGGCCCGCCAGCAGTTGCAGCAGGCCCTGGTAGAGCGGGCGCCCATCCTGTTCACCCCGCGTGGCCAGCTTGAGCGGCTCGGGCAACACGAAGGTCGGCTGCGGAATATCGACCGAGCGGTTCAACTTGCGCGCCCGTGGCTCGGGCGCCGGCTGCCAGTGCGACATCCACTCGATGCGGTGGTCTTCCATCACCACCGGACGCAGCACGCGCTCCGGGCCGAGCCGTGCCGCGATGCGTTCCAGCACCAAGGCCAGACTCTCGTCCGCCTGCTGCGGTTGCGCAAACAGGGCCTGGCTCTTCTCCTGGAGCGCATGCACGTCGACCGCCAGCAGTTCCAGGTCGCCCACGGGCGCGAGCAACTGAACCTTTGTCAGGTGTTCGGCGAGCAACCGGGTGAGGTGTTCGATGTCGCGCGTCGGCTGCGCCGTTCGCACCGTCATCTCGCCGCCATCGCCTGCAGCCTTCGAGCGCATCGCGTCGTGGCACCAACGCAGAGTGAACGTGTTCACGCCGCAATGCCGCGCGGTCAGCCAGCCCGACATCTGCAGCATCAGGCGCCGGGCACCGAACAGCAAGGCCGGCGCGAGCTCGACGCGCGCCATCAATTCCAGCCTGGCGCTGAAGGTCTCGGGCAGTTCGATCCAGGTGTGCACCTCGGGGCGCAGACCGTAGGCCTGGTCGAGCGCTGCCAGCAACTCGGCATCGAAGCGGCGGCTGAGGCCGCCTCGAGGCAGTGCGCGCACCTGGCCCAGGTTCTGGCAGCCCAGACGCGCGAGCGTCGCTCGGTGGGCCGCCACTGCGCTCAGGGTCTCGAGCGGCAGCGCATCGAGCAACCGATCGATGGGTTTGGCGAATCCGTTGGACTTGCCGGCGCGTGCGATGGCCACTGCCGCCAGGCTCGTGGGCGCCCAGCTGAGCTGGCGCACGCCCAGCTCGACCGACTCTTCGCGAACGCGCTCGACCAGCCGCCGCTTGCCGCCGAAGAGCCGCGTACTGGCCTCGACCTCCATCACGACGGCCGGCGCGTCCGAGCGCGGTTCGATGACTGCGACGCGGGGCGTGAACTGAAGGCACCAGGTCGCGAGTCCCGAGGTCGCTTCAGTGCGCCGTGACGCGTCGCGGGGAAGTCTGTCGGGGAGCAGCGCTGCCCACAGCATGAGCTTGCCCTTCGCGTGGGTTGTTGCAGACGTGGCGCGAAGCGACGAGATGGCTCGGCCGGCGCAGACGCGGCGTGAGGACGGCCTCCAGCCCGCCCGGCACCGACGCCAGGATGACATTGCCTTCGTGCGCCGGGCCTTTGCGCTTCAGCAGATGGACATGGAGTTCCCAGTCCGGACCGAAGCGCAGCTGGACCCGAAGCGATGCCGCCGAGGGCTCGTGTTCGGCGGCTGCTGGCCGGCACAGGAACGCGGGCCCGTCGCAGACCTGCGCGCACACCTGCAGGCGCCGGATCTGTTCCTGCCGGGCCTGGGGCAGCCACGAGACCAGCAGGCCCGCGGCGTTCGCCTTGATCAACTGCTCGGTCACCCACAGGCGCTCGGCCGGGGCTTCGGCCTGGATCCAGACGAAATGGCGCTCGTCGAGGCCGGCGTACTTCAGGCCCGGGAGGTGGGGCGACTTCGGTGGCCCGATCACGACGATGTGGCCGCCGCGCGCAACGGCCTGGCGCATCGCCGGTGCGAGCAGGCGCCATTCCGCGACGGTCGGTTGCGGTTGCAGGATTTCGGTCAGCGAATGGCAGGGCCAGCCGGCGCCCGGGAGCTCGGCATCCAGCGCTGCGAAGCCGCTGGCAACCACCGAGCTGACCGGTGACCCCAGCTGGTTGCCGCGCCAGATGGCGGCCGCGATGTCGGGCGGGAGTTCCCCCGGGCGCGCAGGTGTCCTGCGACCGCGGAGGCGATGCTGCGAAGAGGAGAAGGATGTCAGGACCGACGCCTCATCGTCGCCAGTCCATTCCAGAGCGGCGGCCATCGGAGGCTCCCGGGAAACTGTATGGATGTACAGTATTACACAAAGCCCGGCTCGCGCCAGATCACCCGGTATCCGATCGTGAATCCGGCCTCGATGGCGACCCGTCGGGCGCGGCCCGGCCCCGATCGATGGCCTGCCTGCGAGCCATTGTCGCCACCCGCCGGAGACGAAAGCCGGTTTGCAGATCCGCTTCGGAAACGGATGTCTCGGCCCTGACGGATTGCCGATCGGTGCAGCTTTCTGGTCGACCTCAGTGAGGCAACATGAAGCCGGCAAAGAAGGCGGCCAGGGCCTGGTGCGCGTCCAGTGGCAGCACATGGGCGATGTACTGGTCGGGGCGCACGACGACCAAGGCGCCGTGCTCACGGTCGATGCCTCGCAGATCGAAGATGTCCGGGCCCTTCTTCAGATCCGGACAGAACACCTTTTCATAGTCGCGCAAGCCCCAGCGTCCCTTGTGCGGCAGCAGCAAGGCGGGCATGGATTCGATCACCAGCTCACGGTGCCCCGGCTGGAAGATGGCTCGCAGGTCGAACACCGCGTCGATGTCCTGGCCCGGGCGCGTGTAGAGGCGGACCGGCGAGTCCTCGGCTTCCTCCAGGAAGCGGCACAGCGTGCGAATGCCCGCCGGGACAGCGGCCCGATGATCGTTCGCACCGCCAAAGGCGTACAGGCGCCAACGGCCATCGGCCTTGCCGGCGTGCCCGAGCTGCATCGGCCTGGCGTCCGTGATGCGCACCACCGGTGCGGAGTGAAAGCGCGTACCGATCACGAATCCGGTGGCGAGTTGCTGGTGCGTGGCCTCCCCGCAGATCAGGGAAGGGCGGTAATGCGTGCCCATGCCGGCCGTGAAACGCCCGTGCCGCTCGAAGTACTTCTGGAACTCCTTCGGGTCCACGCCGCCCGATGCGCCGTCAAGGCCTTGCTTGGGGCGGTCGCTGAACATCTTGGCGAACTCGCGGTCGAAATCGATCAACTCCTGGGCGACGGCCTGGCGCTCTTTTGAGTAGGTGTGCAGCAGCTCCGGCGCGCATTGCCGGCGCAACACCGCAGCAATTTTCCACCCCAGGTTGAAGGTGTCCTGCATCGAGAAGTTCATGCCCTGCCCCGCCTTCGGGCTGTGGGTGTGGCACGCGTCGCCGGCGATGAACACGCGCGGCAGCTGCACGCCGACGTCCGCCGCCGGCACATCGTCGTACCTGTTGCAGATGCGCTGGCCGATTTCGTACACCGACCACCACGGCACCTCCTTCACGTCGAGCGTGTAGGGATGCAGGATGCGCTGCGCTGCTTTGATGACATGGTCGACCGTGATGTTGCGGGCCGCGACCCGCTCCTCGTCAGCCAGCTTGTCCATCTCCACGTACAGGCGCACCAGATAGCCACCTTCGCGCGGACTCACCAACAGGTTGCCGTTGTGGGCGGACTGCACCGCCGCCTTGTAGCGAATGTCCGGAAAGTCGGTCACCGCGAGCATGTCCATCACGCCCCAGGCCTGGTTGGCCGAGTCGCCCACGAGGTGCCGGCCGATGGCCTTGCGCACCACGCTGCGCGCGCCATCGCAGCCGACGACATAGCGGGCCTGCACCGTTTCCAACTCGCCCGCGTGGGCGGGGTCGATTCGCTCCATCCGCACCGTCACCGGATGGTCCGCGGCCTCCCGGTCCACCGCGACATCCAGCACGCGGCGCGAATAGTGCGGCTCGAGCCGGCTCGGCGCGTTGCGCATGACCTCCAGATAGAAGTCATGCACCCGCGCCTGGTTCAGCACCACGTGGGGAAACTCCGACAGATCGTCTTCGGTGTCCTGCACGCGACCATGACGCACGATCTTGTCGGGCTGGTGCTCGTCCGGCTTCCAGAACGTCACTTCATTGATCCAGCAGGCCTCCTTGAGCACTCGCTCGCTGAAGTTGAACGCCTCGAACATCTCTACGGTCCTGCAGGCGATGCCGTCGGCCTGCCCCAGGCGCAGCGGGCCGTCCTTGTGCTCGACGATGCAGGTTCGGATGTCGGCGAATGCCGCGAGTTGCGCAGCCAGCGTCAGCCCGGCGGGGCCGCAGCCGACGATCAGCACATCGACCTGCGCCGGCGCCGCGTCCACCGGTCGACCCGCCGGGGTCGATGGTTCGAAGACATGGGGGTCGCCAGGGACGAAGCCATCCTGATGGAATTGCATCTGTCTGTCTGCTCTCGTGGTCTTGGATAAGCACGGCTCGGGCGTTCAGGCCGAAGGTCGAGGCCTTCGTCGGGACTGTCACGGAGACAGACCCGTCCCTGGGTCCTGGCCGCGCCGGCCGATCGTACGCTGCGCGGCCCGGGCGCCAGTGTCGGTGCCTGGCCGACCGACCTCGCCCCGGGAAGACGTACTCGGGTGGTGGCGATCACCGGGATGACGCAACCCGAGGTGTCGCAGCTGCGGCGCTGCAAGCTTCAAGAGACCTCGCTCGAGCGCCTGATGCAGGCCTGGGTTTCACTCGATCGGCGGGTGGGAACCGTGGTTCGGCGGCGCGTCCTGCGCACAACGCGGGCATCGCCGGCCCTAGCGCTGCAAGACGCGCCGCAGGCCGTAGCTGAGCGCGTCGACGAGCCCCACCAGCGCCAGCATCGCGAGCAACACGGTGGCGGTCTTGTCCATGTGGAACAGACCCATGTGGAACACCAGCAACTGCCCCAGGCCGCCGGCGCCGACGACGCCGAGCACCGCCGCGGCACGAATGTTGTTCTCCCAGCGGTACAGCGTGTAGCTCGTCAGTTGGGGCAACACCTGGGGCAGCGTCGCGTACAGGAAGACGCGTCCGCGGCCGATGCCCTGCGCGCGCAGCGCCGCGCCGGGACCCGGGGACGCGTTCTCGACCGCTTCGGCGAACAGCAGCCGAGCACGCCGGTCGTGTGGGCGGCCAGCGCGAGCGTGCCCGCGAAGGGCCCCAGCCCGGCAGCGATCAGCAGCAGGCTGGCCCAGACGAGTTCAGGCACCGAGCGCAGCCCATTGAGGAGCAGCCGCGTCGGCACGCGCGCCCAGGCCGGATCGGATGCCTGCAATCGGCTGGCCGGCAGCGCAAGAAGCAACCCCGCAGCCACGGCGATCAGCGTGCCGAGCGCCGACATTGCCAGCGTCTCCCAGGTTGCCCAGAGGACCCGGCGCACGAAAGCAGGCTCCAGATCGGGCGGGAAGAATTCGCCGATGAAGCGCGCCATGGCGCGCGCCGCGTCGAGCGAGGCAAACTGTGCCCATTGCAGGTCGAGTGACCAGAAGCTCGCGACCACCAGCGCCAGCAGGCCGGCGACGAACCAGCAAGCCTTGCAACGCGCGTCGAAGATCGGCGGCGGCAGCCGGTAGGGTGGGTTGGCGGCGCGGCGTGGCGTCATGCCAGGGTCTTTCTCAGCAAGGCGCTGATGCGGTCGGCAAGCGCCACCAGCGCGAAGAACACGATCAGCATCGTCATCACCTCGCCGCCCGCGAACATCTTCATCGACCCGTCGATCTCCTGCCCCAGGCCGCCGGCGCCGACGAATCCGAGCACCACCGACGAGCGGATGGCGCACTCCCAGCGGTACACCGTGTACGAGGTCAGCTCGGAAGCGTTCTGCGGCAACAGCGCGAAGCAAAAGGCCTGCAGCCGGCTGCAGCCGTTGCGCAGCAGGGATTCGCTGGCATGGATTTCGCCGCTTTCGAGGATCTCGGCATAGACCTTGCCGAGCATGCCGCCGTAGGTCAGTGCAATCGCCAGCACGCCGGCCGTGGCACCCAGGCCGACCACGCGCACGAACACAAGGGCCCACACCAGTTCGGGAACGCTGCGCAGCAAGATCAGAAGCACCCGCAGCGCCTGACGCATCCAGAACGGCCCTGCCGCCATGCGGCCGCTCAGCGCCGAGATCGACAGCACGCGGGTCGACAGCAGCGTCAGCGGCAGCGCGAGCAGCAGCGCGAGCGTCATGCCGGCCGTGGCGATGGCCACCGTGCGCCAGGTTTCGCGCGCTACCATCGCCAGGAAGTCGGCCGACAGCGCAAGCGGGAAGAACGAGCGCACGAAGCGGCCGGTGACTTCGAGACTGCGCGCATCGAAAAGCGCCCACGGCCTGAACTCGGTTGCCGCCAGCAGGGGCCACAGCAGCAGCAGCGCGAACACCATCCAGAAGACGCGGCCGACCCACGCCGGATCGCGCAGGTCGGGTGCCGGGTGCAGGCGCAGCCGCGCGGCGTCGCTCATCGGCAGTGCATCGCGACCGGCTGGCGTGGGTCGGGGTCCTGGGCCGGGCCGATGGTGCCAGGCTCGCCTGCGAGTTCGCTTTCGCGCTGCGCGTAGAGCCGATCCAGACGCTGCGCCGTGACCTCGGACGTGGGCAGGTCGAATGCCAGTTCGCCATCGCGCAGACCCACGATGCGAGGGAAATGCGCGAGCGCCGCATCCACCTGGTGCAGCGTGACGATCAGCGTCACGCCGCGCTCGCGCGCGCCATCGACGAGCGTCGCCAGCGCTTGCCGGGCGCTCGTGGGATCGAGTGACGACAGCGGTTCGTCCACCAACCAGAGTCGGGCCGGCGCCAGCAGCGCGCGCGCCAGGCCGACGCGCTGGCGCTCACCGCCGGACAGGCGGTCGACCCGGTCGAACAGCTTGTCGTCCAGGCCGAAGCGCTCGAGGGCTTCGTAGGCGGCCGGTATGTCGCTCGGATAGAACAGCGAGCGCAGGCTTGCCAGCCAACCGAGCGCCGGCAGGCGGCCGGCGAGCACGGCGGTCACCACGCGTTGGCGCGGCGGCAGGGGCGGCACCTGAGGTGCGAGAACGAGCTGACCGCGAAGCCGCTGCAATTCCCGTGTCGACATTTTCCAGGGCGAACGCCCGTTCAGCTCGAACTCTCCGCTCGCCGGTGGCAAGGCGCAGGCCAGCACCTGCAACAGCGTCGTCTTGCCGGCGCCGGAGGGGCCGATCACCGCCACCTGCTCGCCTGCGGCCACCTCGAGATCCAGCGGCCGCAGGAAGGGCGCGACGCTGGCGCGCGCCGCCGGATGGCGTGCCGCCACAGCGCGCAGGCTGAGCCTCATGCCCGGGCCCGCATCGAGCTCAGAGCAGGCCCGCGCTGCGCGCCGCGGCTTCGATGCCCTTGTAGTTCTCGGCCTTCGTCGGCACGAAACGCGTGGCGCGCTGCAGCTCGAGAATGGCCTTGCCGGCCGGATCATCGCGGCTGAGCGACAAGAAGGCCCGCGTCAGCTTCTCGCGCTGCGCTGCCGGCATGTCGGCGTGCACCGTCCAGTTGTAGTCGTAGTAGGTCGGTGTCGTGTAGAACACGGCGACCTTGGTCGTGTCGACGCGCTTGTCGGCGACGAACTTTTCCCAGACCGAGATGTTCAGTACCCCGGCCTGCACCTTGCCGGCGGACACGGCCGCGATCGTGGCGTCGTGCGCACCACTGTAGGAGACGCGCCGGAAGTCCTTGTCGGGGTCCAGTCCGGCCTGGAGCAGGAAGCTGCGCGGCATCAGGTGGCCGGATGTCGAGCTCTGCGAGCCGAAGCTGAAATCCTTGCCCTTCAGGTCGGCGAGCTTGCGGACGGTCGGATCGCTGGTGATGAAGACCGAACGGAACTTCTCGTCTTCCTCGCGCTGGACGATCGGGATCGCCTTGCCGCCCGAGCGAACCTGGGCCTGCACGAACGTGAAGCCGCCGAACCATGCCAGGTCGACCTTGCGGTTGACCAGTGCCTCGACCGCCGCCGCATAGTCGGTGACGGGCGTGAACTCCACCTTCATCCCGAGCTGCGCCTCGAGGTACTTGATCAGCGGCGCGGCCTTGCGCGAGAGTTCGGTCGGTGACTCGTCGGGAATCGCGGTGACCCGGAACACCGGTTGCGCGAGCGCCGGGCTGCCGTGCGCCAGCAGGGTGCCGGCCAGCAAGGCCAGCAGGAAGACTCGGATCGAGTGGGCGGTGATCAT
>JBDSBD010000036.1:0-4838 GCA_039921765.1 Burkholderiaceae bacterium | reverse complement strand
AACGCGTACAGCTCGGCCCTGTTCTACATCGTCACCTACGTGCTCACCACCCTGGGCAGCTTCGGCATGATCATGTTGCTGGCGCGCCAGGGCTTCGAGTCCGAGGAAATCAACGACCTGCGCGGCCTGGCGCGCCGCAGTCCGTGGTTGGCCGCGATGATGGCGATCTTCATGTTCTCGCTCGCCGGCGCGCCACCGACCGTGGGCTTCTACGCCAAGCTGGCGGTGCTGCAGGCGCTGGTGTCGACCAACGAGCTCGGCCTGATCTGGCTTGCGGTGGCGGCAGTGGTGTTTTCGCTGATCGGCGTGTTCTATTACCTGCGGGTCGTCAAGGTCATGTATTTCGAGGAGCCGAGCGACGCACAGATCGTTCATGCGCCGTTCGAGGTGCGCGCAGTGATGTCGGTGAACGGTGCCGCGGTGCTGCTGCTGGGGATCTTGCCGGGGGGTCTGATGGCGCTGTGTGCGCACGCCATCGTCAAGACCTTGGCAACCTGAGCGGCTTGACCCGATGACCGAATTGTCGGCCGCGGTCTGGCTGGTCCTGCTGATTGCGGTGATCGCCGCCAATCTGCCCTTTGTCAACGAGCGGCTCTTCATCGTCGGCCCGCGTCGCCACCCGAAGAGCCTGGGCTGGCGACTGCTCGAGCTGGTGCTGCTGTGGGGTGTCACGATTGCGGGCGGCTTCGGCCTCGAGTCACGCCTCGGGCAGATCCAGCCGCAGGGCTGGGAGTTCTACGTGGCATTCGGCTGCCTGTTCGTGACCCTGGCGTTCCCGGGCTTCGTCTGGCGCTACCTGCGGCGCGGCGCCGGGCGATGAGCTGCGACCCCGCCGACGACGCGCACCTGCGCGAAGAACTGATCCGCTCGGCCCAGGTGTTTCGCGGGCGCCTGCTCGACGTTCGGTGCGACGAGGTGCGCCTGCCCGACGGCCGCAGCGCGACCCGCGAGTACATCGTTCATCCGGGCGCGGTGATGATCGTCCCGCTGCTCGATGATGGTCGGCTCGTGATGGAGCGCCAGTATCGCTATCCGGTGGGCCGGGTGATGCTCGAGTTTCCGGCCGGCAAGCTCGAACCCGGTGAAGACCCGCAGGTCTGCGCGGTGCGCGAGCTGGCCGAGGAAACCGGCTACCGCGCTGCGCGCTGGGCGCGTGCCGGCGTGCTCCACAACGCGATCGGCTACTCGAACGAGGGCATCGAGATCTGGTTCGCCACCGGCCTGACGTCGGGCGAGCGCGGGCTCGATGACGAGGAGTTTCTCGACGTGCAGAGCCTGAGCCTCGAGGCGCTCGAACAAGGGGTGCGCAGCGGCGAAGTGACCGACGCCAAGACCCTGATCGGCCTGCTGTGGCTGCAGAACTGGCGCGCCGGCCGCTGGCCCTTGAATTGGCGACCGCACCCGCAGGCCGCACCCGGCCGATAATGCCGGCATGAAGGTGCTCAACCTGCGCTGTGCGCACGGTCATGCGTTCGAAGGCTGGTTCGGTTCGGACGATGATTTCCGCGATCAATCCGAACGTGATCTCGTGGCCTGTCCGCTGTGCGACGACAAGTCCATCACGCGGCTGCCGAGCGCACCCAGGCTCAATGTGTCGACGCAGCGCGGTGAGGCGACGGCGCCGCCTCAGGACCGGGCCGAGATCGCGCAGGCCCAAGCCCAGGGTCGCTGGTTGCATCAGATGCGCGAGATGATCAAGCGCACCGAGGACGTCGGCGACCGCTTCCCCGAGGAAGCGCGCCGCATCCACTATGGCGAAGCGCAGGAGCGCGGTATCCGCGGGCAGGCCTCGCGCGCCGACGCGGAAGCGTTGCGTGAAGAAGGCATCGAGGTCGTCTCGGTGGTGGTGCAGGAGCCGCTCAAGGGCACGGTTCAATAAGGGGTTGCACCGCGGTGCGGCGGCCGACGGCGTCGGGTGACCGGCTCCGTCCAAATCGCCCGTGGTCGGCCTGAAGGCCGGCGCCTCCCTCTTTGCTTCTCTACGCCGGTCACCCGACGATCCCGTCAGTTGCCATCAGCGCGGCCTGTGACCGACTCGCTCGCGGCAAGCTTCGGTGGTGGGCCGAGCGCTGCGTCGGGGCACTGTGTGGAGTGAGGTAAAGGGGGAGACCCGGGCGGAAGCCCGGGTCGGAGGACACGAAGGGAACACAGCGCCCCGGCGCAACGCTCACGCGCTGATCTTGGATGTTCCGGTTGTGCTTCCGTATAGGTCATCGCCTCAGGTGCGCCGTGGCGCAAGCGACTGCAACAGTGCCACCCGGGCATCATCGATCAGTGCGGTGATCAAGACCTCTCCGTGGCGGTCGATGCGAAAGCCTTCGCCGGGTTCCAGAATGATGTCGCGCGCATCGTTGTCGATCGTAATCCAGACGCAGCCGCTCAGCGCTTCGATGCGCTGCCCGAAGCCGTTGCGCACGCGATGCACCGTGCCTCGTCCGAGCTGGATCGAGGCAAGGTTCAGGTCGTTCGTGTTCATCGAATCGCTCCTTTTTGCATGACGGCCTGGCATGTGGAATCCGGACCCGGGCTTCCGTTTCAAGCTAAGCCTGGTTACAGTCTCGTGCAGAACTCCCGCGTGCTCAAACGGTATGTTGGAATGCATTGCATGCAAGGCGAGAATGTGAAACTGCCGCACCGATCCTCGCTTGAACTGCCACCCCATGCGCCAGTACGATCTCCCGCCGCTCGCCCAGCTCGAGGCCTTCGAGGCCTCGGCTCGGTACCTGAGCTTCACGAAGGCGGCCGACGAGCTTGCGCTGACGCAGTCCGCGGTGAGTCGCCAGATCGCCGCACTCGAAGCGCATTACGGCCTGGCGCTGTTTCGCCGGCTGCACCGCGCGCTGCGCCTCACCGACGACGGCCAGACGCTGTATCAGGCCGTTGCCGAGGTGCTCGGCCGGCTGCACCAGGTCGGCGGCGAACTCAAGCGCGAGCGGCGTGCCAAGACCGTCGTCGTGACCTCCACCCCGGGATTTGCTGGGCTGTGGCTGATCCCGAGGCTGGCCGGGTTCACCGCAGCGCGGCCCGACGTCGATGTGCGCATCTCGGCCGCCTACGCGCTCGCGAACCTGAACCGTGATGGCGTCGATCTGGCGATCCGCTATCAGTCCGAGGCGAGCAGGGGTGAAGGCGATGAGCTGGTCTTCGGCGAGGTCGTGCTGCCGGTGTGCAGTCCGCGCCTGCGGCGCGATCCGGCCCGCCCGCTCAAGAGGCTCGAGGATCTGCGCCACCATGTGCTGCTGCACCTCGACTCGGGCCCGGGCGCCGACATGCAGGACTGGCCGATCTGGCTGCGCGCGATGAAGCTCGAAGGACTCGAGCCCGCGGGCGTGCTGCACTTCTCGCAGTTCGACCAGCTGATCAACGCCGCGATCGGCGGCCAGGGCGTCGCGCTCGGCCGCATCCCGCTGCTGCATCGAATGCTGCGCGAGCGCAAGCTGGTCGCACCGTTCGACAAGACCATGGCCTCGCCGCGCGGCTACTACCTGGTGCGCTCGGCGGCTGCGGCGCGCAAGCCCGAAGTGCTGGAGTTCGCGGCCTGGTTGCGCGAGGAGGCGCGCCGCAGCCGCTGAGCCGCATGGCGTGGCGCGTGCAACCGCCGACGCAGTCGATGCTGCCGACAATGCGAGATCGAAGGCCCCAGGATCACACCGCGGTCGGTCCGAATTCTTGAATCCGGGATCGCGCCAGGTGGCCGGGCGCGGCGATGAACTCGGAACAACCATGTGGCGTCGCGCCGATCGCCGCTGCTACGATGCGCGCCGCAAGACAGCGCCGGCCGGCCGTTGCACCACGCTCGCCCGGGCCTCCCTTGACGCGACCGCAGGAGATAGCGCCATGCCGTTGATATCCGTGACCTTGTTGCCGGGCTACTCCGCCGAAGTCGAGGAGCGCCTTGCGGCGCGCCTGGCGACCGCGGTGCGGTCGGTGGTGGCCGCCTCCAGTGCCGGTACCACGGTGTCGATTCAGCACGCCAGCACCTACCTCCGCGAGGGTCGCGTCTTTGGCGCCGGCGCGCCGGCGCGCCCGGTGGCCAGCGACCTCGTGCGCGAATTTCTGCAGCGCATGCAGGAGCGCGACCTGGCGGGCGCGGGCGCGCTGCTCGCGCCCGATTTCGAGATGTGCTTTCCGGGTGGTGTCGTGATGCACCGCTTCGAGGAGTTGCTCGAATGGGCGAGCAAGCGCTACCGATCCGTCGCGAAGGACTATGAGCGCTTTGACGAAGCCTGGAGCGGCGAGGGCGCCGTCGTCTACTGCTCGGGCACGCTGCGCGGTGCCTGGACCGATGGGCGCGAGTTCTCGGGCATCCGCTTCATCGACCGCCTCGAGGTCGTGGACGGACGCATCCGCCGCCAGGACGTCTGGAACGATCTGGCCGAAGCGACGGCGCGAGCACACGCGCCCTGACGCCGGATCGGATTCGGTCCTGTCCGATCCGCCGGTGCAGGCCACCTCGGATACCTGCCCGATGTTCGATCGGGCGCGGCTGAGGCTCGGCACCTGCGAGCCTGAGCCGCGTCCGCCCGGCGGTGGCTGCACCGCGTTTGTCCCATTGACAGAACAATGGAACCGATAATATCGTCGCGCGATGTCGACCCAGCTGCCGCTGCCCAAGTACCACCGCATCTACCTGGTGTTGCGTGAGCAGTTGCAGGAAGGCCGCTTCGATGCCGGCCTGCCGGGCGAGATCGCGCTGATGCAGCAGTTCGGTGTGGCCCGTGTGACGGTGCGCCGAGCCCTCGAGCGGCTTGCCGACGAAGGTCTGAGCCAGCGCTCGCCGGGCCGCGGCACGACCGCGATCCGGTCGGCCGGCGTCGCCGCGCGTGCGCCGGAGCGCC
>JBDSBD010000035.1:0-7031 GCA_039921765.1 Burkholderiaceae bacterium | reverse complement strand
CAGCAGCGCGCAGAACGCCGCGGCGAGGGCGAGCGAGAGTGCCGCGGCGAGCAGACCGGTCTGCAGGCTGAGCTGTACCGAGGTGAACAGGCCCGGTTGGTCCGCCAGCGCGCGCCAGGGTTCGAGCGAGAACTGCTCGCCGCCGATCGCCGGCAGGTAGCCGAAGGCCGGCAACAAGGTCCCCACCAGCCCGGCCGCAACAGGCAGCAGGAAGACCGCCATCGTGACCCACGGCGCGAGGGCCCACGGGTCAATGAGACGCATCACGGATGTCGACTGCGTGCTCACGGATGTCCCGACCCGAAGGCCGGTCACATCGAGCGCGGGCATGGGCCCTGGGGGCGGCACTGTGGGGTCAATCGCCGCGACCGCCGCGTCGGCGTGAATAGCGCTTTTCCCATTCGGCGGTGATGCGCGTCATCCAGCTCGGGTGCGGCTCGAGCAGCGGCGTGCCGAGTTCTTCGTTGGTCGGCAGGCCCGGCATGCCGACCTTCGGCGCGAACAGCGCGCGCTCGGCCGCGGTCAGCTTCGCCAGGTCGAGCACGGTCAGGTTGCCGCCCCAGGCCGGGTCCTGCGCGCGTGCCTGCGTCGTGGGTTGGAGCAGGAAGTCCGCGACGACCAGCGCGGCCTCCTTGTGCGCCGCGTTGTATGGGATCGCGACGAAGCTCGTGTTGCCGATCGTGCCCTTGGCCATCACGAAAACGCGCGCACCCGGTGGCAGCAGGTCCTTGGCGATCGACACGGCCGCTTCGGCCGGGTCGAAAGCCATGTGGATGTCGATCGCGCCGTCGTTCATCAGCCGGCGCTGCGCCGGGCCCGATTCCGGGAACTCCCGGCCCGCTCGCCAGAGCGTGGGTCGCAGCTGGTCGTACCAGGTCCAGAGCGGCGCCGTCACCGGATCGAAGCTTGCATCGGTCGCAGGCTGCTGCAATACCGAGGGGTCGGGCAGCAGATCGTAGAGCGCCTGTTTCAGGAAGGTTGCGCCCAGGTAGTTGCGTACCGTCGGGTGCGTGACGCGCCCCGGATGCTGGCGCGCGAACGCCAGCAGCGCGGAGGCGGACGTCGGCATGTCGGCAAGCTTGTAACGGGCGCTGTCGTAGATGTAGACGAACTGGGCCAGTCGCCACGGCGCCGCCATGCCGTCGATCGGCACGGTGAAGTCGATCAGGTTGGAGCGCTTGTGCTCGGTGTCGACATAGCGATAGTTCGGCAGGGACTGCGTGATGGGTCCGTACAGCAGCCCCTGCGACTTCATTGCCAGGAAGTTGGGGCCGTTGATCCAGATCAGGTCGACACTGCCGTCGACGTTGCGCCCCGCACTCTTCTCGGCGATCACGCGCGTGACCGCTTCAGCCGTGTCCTTGAGCTTGACTTGCCGCACCGTGATGCCGTGGCGGCGTTTCACCTCGTCGCCCACCCACGCGATGAAGGCATTGGTGCGTTCATCACCGCCCCAGGCGTTCCAGTAGACCGTCTGGCCCTTGGCGTGGGCGAGGATCTCGGGCCACGGTTGGCGCTCGGGCTCGGCACGCAGCGGTGCGGCGGCGGTGAGCGCGGTGGTGAGGAGGGCGAGGTTTGCAAGTCTGCGCTTCATGTTCCGTTGACATCCTGTTGGCGCCGCGATGCGGCGCGATGGTCGATCGGGTGGCTGCCCGCTTGCGCGGTGCAGGGCGGCATCACCATCTGAGAAGTCGCGGACCCAACAATGCGCCGATACCCGCCGTCACCGCAATGCCCACGACATACCAGATGGCCATGAACGGCAGGGCCGTCTCCGGGCAATGGAACGCGTAGACGGCGGCGCCGGCGGCGCCGCTGAGAACGCCGGCGCAAGCTCCGGCGCGCGCCAGTTGGGTAGGCGCCAGCCGGCGCAACGCCATGATTGCGGCGACGAAGATCGGCATCGAGATCATCACCACGCTCAGCGTGCACACCTGCCAGCTTTGACCCCAGACCATGGCCGTGCGCTCCGAGGGGGGTGCATTCGAATAGGCCAGCGCCGCCATCAGCCACAACAGCAGGACCGACAGCCCGATGGAAATCTCGCCAGCCCGTGCGCTGACGCCCGGGCGCGCGAGCCGGGCCAGGGTCGCGAAGGCGGCGCACGCCAGCACGATCGGAAACAGCTCCTTGATCCAGAACATCGGAATTCGGATGGCCTGTGCCAGATCGGGGCGCACGCCCAGCATCAGGAGCATCGCGAGGATGGCCAGCGGGATTCCGGCCAGCATCGCGATCGCGATCTGCCTCGACGCCGCACTGCGGGGCACGGGCACCGCATCGGCTGCAAGCAGCGAAATCAGGTCATCGGTCTTCACGAGGAGCCTCCCACGCGCTTGCCAAGCGCCTTCAGTCCGCGATGGATCCCCACCTTGATCGCGGACTCCGACATGCCCAGAAGCGCCGCCGCTTCCGTCACCGACAAGCCGTTGAGCTTGACCTGTTCGATCGGCAGGCGCTGGCGATCCGGGAGCGTGCCCAGCAGGCCGGCCAGGTCGCGGCGCGCGTCGCTGGCATCGGTGCTCGATTCGGCGAAGACGGCGACGTCATCGTCGAGCGGAACGTGCAGGGCCTCGCGTCCGGACTTCGACCGCAGCAGGTCGATCAGCTTGTAGCGGGCGATCGCGTGCACCCAGGCCGTCAACGGCTGGTCTGGCTGGTAGGTGTTGCGCTTGTTGTGCATCGCGAGCAGGCATTCCTGAACGAGGTCTTCGACATCATCGGGCCAGCCGAACAGGCGCCTGCGAAGAAAAGCGCGCAAGTGCGCACTGAGCTTGTGCAGGAAGGCCTGGTAGGCGGCATGTTCTCCGTCCAGTCCACGCAGCAAGAGGGTGTGGAGTTCTGCCTCGACGTCGCCTGGATCGGATGATGCCTCTTGGGTAGTTCGCGTCATCGGGTCGGGAGGTTACAGCGGCTCAGGAAAATTCTGCGAATTGTGCAGTGCGCTGTAACCGGGGGTCCCGGCAGCCCGAAATACCTTGGACCGCGCCATCTGGCGGGTTTCCACCCCAACCACCGGAGTCACCTCATCATGAACCGTTCCCTCGCGATCACCGCATTCACACTCTCCGCCCTTGCCGCAGGCGCCGCCATGGCGCAAGACAGCAAGCCCACAGGCGACAAGATGGCGACCAACATGGAAAAGTGCTACGGCGTGGCGCTCGCCGGCAAGAACGACTGCAAGGCGGGCGCCGGCACCACCTGCGCGGGCACCTCGAAGACCGACTACCAGGGCAACGCATGGAAGAACGTGCCGACGGGTACCTGCGTGACCATCAAGACACCCAAGGGCATGGGTTCGCTGACGGAAATGAAGGCCTGACTCGATTCGCACGGTCGTGAAACAGCACATGCTTTCCGGGCTCGGCTTCAAGCCCGAGCACCGTGACCCGGCGCTGGCCTGCGCATCGGAAGGCATGTGGTTCGAGGTGCACGCCGAAAACTATCTCGTCGCCGGCGGTCCGCGGCTGTGTCTTCTGGATGACATCCGCGCCAGGCACCCGCTGTCGTTGCATGGTGTGTCGCTCTCGCTCGCCGGCGACACAGCGCCCGATGCCGCTCACCTGAAGCGCCTGGCCGCGCTCGTCCGTCGGGTCGAGCCCGCGCTGGTGTCCGAGCACCTGGCCTGGTCGGCGTGGGACGGGATCAGCGTCCCGGACCTGCTGCCGTTCCCGCGCAGCAACGACGCGCTGCGCCGGATCGTGTCGAACATCGACCGGATGCAATCGGCGCTGGGCCGCAGCGTGGCCATCGAGAATCCCTCTCACTACCTGCGGATCGACGGCCACGAGTGGGACGAGATCGCGTTCCTGAAGGAGTTGGTCCGGCGCACCGGATGCGGGTTGCTGCTCGACGTGAACAACGTCTACGTTTCGTCGCGCAACCTCGGCTTCGACGCCTTCGCCTATCTGGACGAGTTTCCGGCCGAGAGCGTGATGGAGATTCATCTCGCCGGCTACTCCGTCGACCCCGCGCTGGGCGAGTCGCTGCTGATCGACTCGCACGATGCGCCGATTGCACCGGTGGTGTGGGGTCTGTACCGACATCTCGTCGAACGCATCGGCGCCCGACCGACGCTGATCGAGCGCGACGGCAACGTCCCCGCGTTCGACGCTTTGCTGAGCGAATGCCGATGGGCTGCGACCGAGTTGCGTCGTGTCGCGGAACGCTCCGGGCAGCCGTCATGACCGAGTCGCTCGCCGGCTTCCAGGCGCGCTTCGTCAGGTCGCTGTTCGGCCAGGTTCCAGACTCTGTCCTGGCGACCCAGTCTGGGTTCGCGGTGTATCGCAACACGGTGATGAGTGGTTGCGTCGATGCGCTGCAGGCGAACTTCCCGTGTGTCGCGCGACTCGTCGGCCGTGACTGGTTTCAGGCCGCCGCCGCGGCCTACGTTCGGGCGCAGCCGCCGCACGATGGACGCATGCTGATGTATGGCGAGAACTTTGCCGACTTCCTCGCCGAGTTCGAGCCGGCTCGCGATCTCGTCTACCTGGCCGGCGTCGCCCGGCTGGACCGGCTCTGGATCGAAGCCCACACCGCCGCAGACGCGACTGCGGTCGATGGCGGCGGGCTGGCCAGCCTGGCGCCCGAAGAACTCGGCGCCTTGCGCCTGCGGCCTCACCCGGCCGCGCGCTGGGGCCTTTTCGATGACGCGCCGATCTACTCGATCTGGGCCCGCAATCGTTCGGGCATCGACACCACGGACGAGCTCGTGTGGCAGGGCGAAGGCGCGTTGCTGACCCGACCAGTTGACGCCGTGGCCTGGCAGCCCATCGACCCTCCCACCGGCGCTTTCCTCGACGCGTGTGCACAAGGCTGCTTGCTCACCCAGGCCGCAGGCGCCGCACTTGACGTGGACCCCGACGCCGACATCGCGGCGCTGCTTTCGCAACTGTTGTCTGCGGGCGCATTGATCAACCCGACGCCGAACCAGGAGAGCCTTTCATGAAGCACGCCACAACCCTGCCGACGACTGCGATCGAGAGCAAAGGCGTCCGCGCCTGCTGGAACGCCGTGGCCGGCAGTCTGTCGCGATGGATTTCACACGATGTGCTGGCGCTCGCCAGCCGGATATCCATCGCAGCGATCTTCTTCCTCTCCGGGCGAACCAAGGTCGATGGTTTTCTGACGATCACGGACAGCACCTACGAGCTGTTCCGAACCGAATACAAGCTGCCGATCATTGCGCCGGAGATCGCGGCACATCTGGCCGCCTATGCAGAGCATCTGTTCCCGGTGCTGCTCGTGCTCGGCCTCTTCACGCGGCTGTCTGCACTGGCGCTCCTGGGCATGACGATGACGATCCAGATCTTCGTCTACCCGGATGCCTGGCCCACCCACCTTTCATGGGCGGCGCTGTTGCTGTACCTGATCGGCCGAGGAGCCGGTGCCCTGTCGGTCGACAAGCTCGTCAAACTGGCCTGACGGACCGATTCGTGGGCGCGGTCCGGGCCTTCGGCTCAAGCTTGCGCAAGCCCGACACGAGCAGGACGCAGCCCGCGTGATCAGCCGAGCGCCCAGTCGATCGCCTCGCGACAGAGCATCAGGTCGGGCTGGGTACGCCGCTTGCCAAGCTCGCGGCGTGCCGATTGAAGGGCACTGCGCAGTCCTTCCTCGACCGTCGGGTGATAGGTGGGCATCAGCAGCATGTCCTCGACCGTCATCTTCTGCTGGATCGACCAGGCGATGAGATGCAACAGGTGCTCGGCGTCCGGCCCGGCCATTTCGGCGCCCAGGACATGGCCATCGTCGGCCGCATAGATGTGCAACAGCCCGGCGTTGCGCCCGGCCATCACGGCGCGGCCCTGGCGCGAAAAGTCGCTGGAGCCGGTGACCACACCGGCACCGGGCAACTCGCGATGCGTGAGTCCGGCCCGGCCGGCGCCCGGCTCGGTGAACACGATGCCCAGCGGCACCCGTCGCGTGAGGCAGTCCGCGTCGGGGTGCAGCGCATGGTGGGCGGCAATGCGCCCCTCGTCGGCGGCTTCGTGCAGGAGTGGCCGCAACCCGTTCACGTCGCCCGCGATGTAGATCGGCAGCTCGCCAAGGCGCAGGGTCACCGGATCGAACGCCGGCATGCCGCGCGCGTCGATCTCGAGGTTCAGCCGCTCCAATCCGAGGCCCTCGATGTTGGGCTGGCGACCGAGCGAGGCGAGCACCCAGTCGACCTGCGTGCTGCCGGCGTCACTTTCGAGCCGGACTCCGCCGTCATCGGGTCGCAGCGACACCTTCACGCCGGTCGCCACCGTCATGTCGCGCCTGAGCGCCTCCACGAGGCTGGCGCTGACGTCGGGATCGGTCAATGCAGCGACGTGCGGCCCCTCGGTGAACGCATGCACCTCGCACCCCAGTTGCGCGAACGCCTGGCCGAGCTCGACGCCGATCGGACCGAGTCCGACCACGCCGACCCTCCTGCCGGGGGCGACCCGTTCGAACACCTGGTCGGACGTCACCAGCCTGTCGCCCATTGATTGCCAGGCCTCGGGAACGATGGGCCGCGTGCCGGTGGCGATGACGAAGGCCTCGGCCTCGATGCGCTCGCCGTTCACCTCGATCGCATGGGCGTCCACAAAGCGTGGCCGCCCGTGGATGTTGCGCGCGCCCAGCGCCTGGGCCAGCCGCGTCGGCCCGGCAGCAAAACCGTCGCGCAGCTTGCGCACATGGGCCATGACGGCGGCCAGATCGGCCTCGAGTGCGGCGGTACCGCGGATTCCGACCCCGGCAAGCCAGTCGCGGCGGGCGTAGGCGTGCGCGACTTCGACCAGTGCTTTCGAAGGCATGCAGCCGACGCGCGCGCAGGTCGTGCCATAGGGGCCGTCGTTGACCAGCAGCACGTCATCGGTATAGCGCTGGGCCTCCTTGAGCGCCGTCAAACAGGCGGTTCCGGCACCAAGGATTGCAATGCGTACTCGTCGCGTCATGGTCGTCGTGCCTCACTCTGAATACGCCGACACGATAACAAACCGCCGACGGGCTTCGACGCGGTGGACGCGCCGTGATGCAGCCCGGCCGTTGTTGCGGGCCTGCGCCCC
>JBDSBD010000034.1:0-8409 GCA_039921765.1 Burkholderiaceae bacterium | reverse complement strand
CCACGGCAGCACCCCATCCTCCAGCCGCACGTAACCCTGCACCGGCAGCAGCCCGGCCTTCAGTGCCACGCCCCAGATCAGCAGGTAGCCGACGACGAAGGTCGGGATCGAGAAGCCCAGCACCGAGAAACTCATCAGCGCGCGATCCAGCCAGCCGCCATGGCGCCACGCCGCGAGCACGCCCAGCGGCACCGCGAGCAGCACCGTCACCACCAGCGTCAGCCCGGCCAGTGACACGGTCGGCTCGATGCGCTGGCCGATCAGCGAGGCGACGCTCTGGTTCAGGAACAGCGAGGTGCCCAGGTGCCCTTGCAGTACATCCGCGGTCCATCTGAAAAACTGCACCGGCAACGGCTGATCCAGCCCGAGCTGGGCGCGCACGCTTTCGATGTCGGCCACCGTCGCGCTGTCGCCCACCATGATCGCCGCCGGATCGCCGGGCCCCAGACGCGTCATCAGGAACACGATGAGCGCGACGATCACCAGCACCGGCAGGGTCGCGACGATGCGGCGCAGCAGAAAGGACAGCATGGCGATTCAGGGACGTTGAACGAGCAACAGCAGCGTCAGCCACCTTGGCTGCCGCAGGCGCGCGCTCATTCCGGGTTCTTCTTCTTGATGTTCCAGAAGACGTTGACCGGGGCCGTGATCACACCGCTCACCACCCCGCGGCGGATCACCGACAGCGGCCGCATCTCGCCCAGCGGCGCCAGCAGGCCGGCGTCATAGGCTTCGACCTGGATCTCCTGGGCCACGCGTTTGCGGGTGGCCACATCCGTCGCGGCAACGAACTCGGACTTGAGCTGTTCCAGCTTGTCGTCCTTGGCCCAACCGAACCAACCCTTCTCGCCGTTACCGGTCAATGGGGCGAAGTACATCGGGTTCATGTTGTCGCTGGCACCCCAGCCGGTCATGAACAGATTCCAGCCGCCCTGGTCCACGGGGTCCTTCTTGGCGCGACGCATCAGCAGGGTCGGCCAGTCCATGGCCTGCAGATCGACCTTGAAGCCGGCCTCCCTCAGCAACTGCGCCATCACCGGTGGCAGCTTGTTCAGCAGCCCGAAGTCGGCCGGATTCATCAGCACCACCGGCTTGCCGTCGTAGCCGGCTTCCTTCAGCAGCTTCTTCGCGGCCTCGAACTGCGGCTTGCCCGTGAAGTACGAGGTCTTGTCGGAGGCCAGCGGCGAGCCGCACGGGTAGATCGAGGTGCAGGTTCCGTACAGATCGGGGTACACGAGCTGCGCGCGCAGCAAGGCCTTCTGGTTGAGCGCCATGATGGCGGCACGCGCGATCTTCGGGTTGTCGAACGGCGGGATGTGGTGATTCAGATGCAGGAAGTACGAGCCCGGCGTGGTCCCGGCGACCAGCTCCAGCTTCGGGTTGGCACGCAGCGTCTCGTAATGCTCGAACGGCATCCACGACAGCATGTCGACCTCGCCATTGGTGATGGCGCTGGTCTGCGTCTGCGCGTCCTTCAGGATGATCCACTCCACACGGTCGACGTACACATGCTTGCCGCCAGCCATGCCCGACGGCGGCTCGCTGCGCGGCACGTAGCTCTTGTTCTTGAGGTAGACCACCTTCTCGCCGGGACGGAACTCGTCCTTCTTGAAGACATAGGGGCCCGAGCCGACGTAGTCGTCGATCTGCTTGTTCGCGGGCGTGTCCGCGACCCGCTTGGGCATGATGAAGGCAGGGCTGCCGGAGGGCTTGCCCAGTGCTTCGAGCACCATGCCGAAGGGCTGCTTGAAGGTCATGCGAAAGGTCTTCGCGTCGACCGCCTCGATCTTGTCCAGGGCCGCGAACATGCGCTGTCCCAGGCTGTCGCGCTGGCCCCAGCGCTGCAGCGATGCGATCACGTCGTCGGGCAGGACCGGCTTGCCGTCGTGGAAGGCCAGGCCCTCGCGCAGCGTGAAGGTCCAGGTCTTCGCGTCGGCAGAGGCCGTGTACTTGTCGACCATCTGCGGCTGCACCTCGCCCTTGCCGTCGATCGCGAACAGCGTGTCGTAGATCATGTAGCCGTGGTCGCGCGTCACGAACGCCGTGGTCCAGATCGGGTCGAGAACCTTCAGGTCGGCCTGCGGCACCATGCGCAGGACATTTTCAGTGGCGTGCGCCGGGGTCATTGCGGCGGCCCAGGCGATCAGCGCGGCACCGAGCAGGCGGGCGAGGCATCGAGGTGTCATGTCAGTAGTCCTTGCGTTGAGAGGGTGAAGGAATCCAGGGGATGGAACGGTTCAGGGCGCGACAGCCGCGGAGCCGGCCTTGCGGGACGCAGGCCGCTTCGCGTCGCGCTCGGCGCGCGCCATGATCTCGTCGCCGGCATGCGCCAACTTTTCCAGGCAGCGCCGGAAGATCTCGTGTTCCTCGGCGCTGAGCGCTTCATGAAAAGCGTCCAGGGCCATCTTGCCGATGCGCTCGCCGCTCATCACCGTTGCGACACCGTCGTCGGTGAGCTCCAGGCAAATCTGCCGCGCGTCGGCCTGGCCCACCGAGCGCACGACCAGGCCGCGCTGCACCAGTGCGGTGACCGCCTTCGACGCCAGCGTCTTCTCGAGAAAGGAGCACTCGATCAGGCGCGTCAGCGTCAGGCCTGGCTCGTTGCCGATGAAGCGCAGCACCCGCAACTCGCGCAAGCTCACCCCGCACTCACGCTGGTACAGCTCCGAGCCCTGACCCTTCAGGCGCTCGTTCACGAGATCCAGCGTGATCGTCACGTAGTCGACGTAGACGTTCAGGGGCTTGCGCCTTGTGGTTGCACTTCGCATAAGGTTACGATTTCAATAGTTGCATGCGTCAACTAAATATAGGCGACTCGCTCGATGGAAGAATCGGGGAAAGCCCGGGGTCCGGATGGCGCTGGCCGTCGCTCGTCGGCGCTACCCGGCGCTCCGCTCCGACAGCATTTCGCCGCGATGAGGGGGACACTCCGGCGCAGGCAGAAAATGCCGCCGAGATCGGCGTGGAGCACCATCTCGGCCTGACCTGCGATCCAGTCGGCGTCCGGTGCGGATCCCCGGCACCGAACGCAATGCGATCGCCTCGGTCAAGGCCACCAACGCCGCGCGGCGACGCCACCCACCACGTCAGCCTCGACAAGGTCGTCAAGACCAGGCGCGATACCGGCGCCGACATGATGACCAAGTACAACGAGACCGCGCGCGACGGGCTGGTGGCGAATATCGTCGAGTGCTGAGAGGCGCAGGAGCGGAACCACGCACGGCGCGCGACGAGTCGTCGCGCGGCGTGTGGAGAGGTTTCGACCCCAACCCGAAGTACGAGCCGTCGATCTCGCTGACCAGAAGCTGCCGTTCAGCGCAAGGTGCGCAGCAGGTCGAGAGCCGCGCTTCGAGTCCGAGACGGGGTCAATTGATCATTGGTCCACCGGTTCGATGCGACAACTTGCAGTCCGGAAATGGCTACTCCAGGACCACTCTCGGAAAGTAGAACGACACCACCCAGTTCGGCACGTCGACGATCGAACTGACGCGCAGATCCGCGCACACACTGCATAGCATGTAGGCATCGATCGGCGAATAGCCGAAACGCCGGCTCAGCAGTTCGACCATCTCCGACACCGCGGTGCGGGCGCACACCATCAGATCTGGGCCGATACCGGTCGTCACCTCGTAACCTTTCTTGTCGAGGTGATTGGTCACGGGGCCGGGTGTGACGTAGCGCGGCGTGCGCAGATGGGCGCCCTTGACCAGATCGAACTTGAGGGCCACGTCGATCGCGGTCTCGATCGCCGTGCCACAAACCTCGCCGTCACCCTGTGCGGCATGCGTGTCGCCCACGGAGAAGATCGCTCCGTCGACCTCGATCGGCAGATAGAGCTCGACGCCTTCCGTGATGTCGCGCACATCCATGTTGCCGCCGACGTTGCGCGGCGGAATGATGCTGTGCAGCCCCGGCTCTGCCGGCGCGACGCCGATCGTGCCGCACATCGGCCGCAGCGGTACACGTCCACCGGGACCGTACATCGCCGGCGTCAGGCCGGAGTCGTAGTTCCAGTGGTGCAGCTTCGCGTCCGGGAACTGATCGGTAAGCAGGCCGAAGCCGGGAATGTTGCCAGTCCAGCCCCAGCCCGAGGGCCGGAACGACAGGATGGTGACCTTCAGCGCGTCGCCCGCCTTCGCGCCGTCAATGTAGATCGGCCCCGTCACCGGATTGACGCGGTCGAGGTCGAGCTTCGCGAGGTCGGCCGCCGTCGACGTCCGCGTCAGCTGGCCGGACGAGGCGTCGACGGTTTCGAAATGCACCGTCTCACCGGGCGCGATCTTCAGGCGTGGAGCAAACGCGTTGTTCCAGCCGTGGTGGATGTGCTCCCGATGGATGGTGTGGCGTGCATGCGCGCTCATGGATCGATCTCCTACACAGCGACGGTCAGGGCGCCGTCGATCACCAGGTTGGTGCCAGAGATGCGGCTGGCCATCGGGCTCGAGATGAACACGACACCACTGGCCACTTCGGCAGGGGTACCGAACCTTCCGGTCGGATTGACCTTGAGCGTCGAAGCGTAGAGATCGGGCACGTTCTTCTCGATCGTCTGCCAGATGCCGCCGTCGAAGTAGGTATTGCCCGGCGACACACAGTTGACCCTGATGCCCTTGGCGACGAGAGATCGGCTCAAGCCCTTGGCGTAGTGGATCAGCGCAGCCTTGAACGCGCCGTAGGAGCCGGCGGCGAAATCCACCTCAAACCCGGACACGCTCGCGATCAGCACGATCGAGCCGGCCGTGGACTTCTCGAGGAAGGGCAGCGCTGCCGCCACGGCATTGACGCTGTGCATCATGTCAACTCGAAACGACTTTTCCCATGTTTCTGCCGAGTCGCCCACCGCCAGTGCACTGACGTTGCACACCAGCGCGTCGATACCGCCGAGTTCGCCGGCGCTCGCCGATATCCAGTCGACCAATGCGGCCTCATCGGCCACATCGACGGCACGCCCGAAGGTCTTGACACCCTTGGCCTCCAACGCGACGACCGTCGCGGCAACCTCGTCGGCATTGCGCGCACAGATCGAGACGCTTGCCCCTTCGGCTGCGAAAGCTTCAGCTATGGCCCGGCCGATTCCCTTGGTTCCTCCGGTGATGATCGCCCGTTTTCCCTTGAGTCCGAGGTCCATGTCACTTCTCCTTGGGCTGTTGATGAACGGCTAGCTCGGCCAGCTCGAATTCAGTATCTCACCGTGTCGATGGCCATGGAAAGTCTCTCGACGTCATCGGCGTCGTTTTCACAATCGCCTGCTTCAGCGAAGATGGGCTGCTGGCGGCCGAAAGTGCCCGCCACCCGATTGGACCGTGGCTGCCGCCGTGCCGGAGCAGCCCCGGACGCCGGCGCCTGCACTGCGGGCATTGGGTGCGACTCTGGTGGCGCGCAGAAGGCGGCCAGACAGAGGCTTCGGCGCCTTGGGCGCTTCGGCCCCTCTACGGGAGACCGGTCTGATCAGTGGCAGGTGACGGCTCTGGGCCGGATGCCGCCCTTCTCGCCGCAAGCATTCAACCACGAAGCCTCCATGCACCGCATCGCGCCAACGTAGCCTGCCGCGACACACCGATTGAACCCGCAGACGCGAGGCGTGCCCACCCGCCGCGGACGAACCTCGTTCCCAGGTCACTCCCAAGCCGGCGTCGCGCGCAGCACTTCCTCGAGGGTGGTCACGCCTTCGGCGACCTTCATCGCGCCAGCCAGGCGCAGCGGGCGCAGGCCGTCCTGCAGGCTTTGGTGGCGCAGCTTGGCCGCATCGGGCACGGGGTGGATGAAGGCGCGCGCTGCGTCACCCACCGTCAGCAGCTCGTACAGGCCGGCGCGGCCGCGGTAGCCGGTCATGCGGCACTCCAGGCAGCCGACCGGCCGGTAGGGCTTGACCGCGCCGTTGAGGCGCCACGGCTTGACGATCTCGGCTAGCGTTTCGCGCGTGGTCTGCGGGTCCGGCTCCTTGCAGCTCACGCACAGGCTGCGCACCAGCCGTTGCGCCAGCACGCCGATCACGGTCGAGCCGATCAGGTAGGGCGGCACGCCCAGGTCGGCGAGCCGCGTGATCGCCGAGGCCGCGTCGTTGGTGTGCAGGGTGCTGAACACAAGGTGGCCGGTGAGTGCGGCCTGGATCGCCATCTCGGCGGTCTCGAGGTCGCGGATCTCGCCCACCATGATGATGTCGGGGTCCTGACGCATCATCGAGCGCAGGCCTTCGGCGAAGGTCAGGTCGATCTGCGGCTGCACCTGGGTCTGGTTGAACGCCGGTTGGATCATCTCGATCGGATCTTCGATCGTGCAGACGTTGACCTCGTCGGTGGCCAGCCGCTTGAGGGTCGAGTACAGCGTGGTGGTCTTGCCCGAGCCGGTGGGGCCGGTCACCAGGATGATGCCATGCGGCTGCGCCACCAGCGTCTCCCAGCGCTTGCCATCGTGGCTGCCGAAACCCAGGCCTTCGAGCGGCTTGACCGTGGTGTCGGGATCGAAGATGCGCATCACCATCTTCTCGCCGAATGCGGTGGGCAGGGTCGAAAGCCGCATCTCGACTTCGTCGCCGCCCGGGTTGCGGGTCTTGATGCGGCCGTCGAGCGGGCGGCGCTTCTCGACCACGTCCATGCGTCCGAGCAGCTTGATGCGCGCGATCATCGCGCTCATCACACCGGGTGGCAGCTGGTAGACGGTGTGCATCACGCCGTCGATGCGAAAGCGGATCACGCTGCGCTCGCGCCGCGGCTCGAGGTGGATGTCGGAGGCGCGCTGATCGAACGCGTACTGCCAGAGCCAGTCGACCACCTGCACCACGCCCTGGTCGTTGGCATCAAGCTGCTTGTTGGTGCGGCCCAGCTCGACGAGCTGCTCGAAGCTCGCGATCGCCGAGGTCTCGCCATTCTTGATGGCAGCGCGCACCGAACGCGACAACGTGTAGAACTCGGTCGTGTAGCGTGCCAGCTCGAGCGGGCTCACGAGCACCAGCTTGACCTCGCGGTGCGTGTGCGCCTCGATCTCGGCGACCCAGGCCACGTCGAACGGCTCGCAGGTCGCGATCGTGACCTCGCGCACACCGACGGTCAGCGGCAGCGCGCGGCGCCGTTCGGCGTAGTTGATCGACATGATCTCGGTCACCCGGCCGACGTCAACCTTGAGCGGATCGATGTGCAGATACGCCAGGCCACAGCGCCCGGCCAGCCATTCGGTGAGCGCCTCGGCATCCAGCTCCTCGCCGCTCGCCTTGTGGTGCAGGCCGGCGCTGCCCAGGCGCACGAGCGGATGCTGGGCGCTGTGCGTACCGGCGAAGCGGCGCTGCGTCAGTTTGGCCGCTTCGGCGTCGATCACGCCGTCCTCGCGCAACCACTCGAGCAACTGGGCTGCGTCGAGCCGGCCCACGGGGTGCGGCTTCACGGCGGCGATGGAGGACTTGGCGGCTGCTTTCATGCGAGTGTCCGGGTGAGGTCGGCCGATGGCGCGGGCGCGTCGAGCCAGGGGCGGATCATGCGCAACCACTTGCGTGCCGGCAGCTTGAAGCGGGCTTCGATGGTATCCGCACGTGTCGCGAGCACCGCACGCTCGGGCATCGCACCGCCCTTCATGGCGGCGACGATGGTGTTGCCCTCCTTGGTGGGGCGCAGGCTCCAGACCTGTTGCGGACCGAACACGCCGGCGATGCGCTGCGCGCTGCGCACGAAGCTCGTGTCGCGGCCGAACAGGTTGACCGTCATCACGCCGCCCTCGCTGAGCAGGCCGAAGCAATCGCGGTAGAACGCCTCGCTGTCGAGCACCGGGCTGGCGGCGTCGTGGTCGTAGAGGTCGACGCACAGCACCTGGACACTGCCGCGCCGCAGCGGGTCGGCAGCGAACCGGGCAGCATCCATCTGCAGCACCTGCAGACGCTCCGAATCGGCAGGCAGCCGAAACCACATCCGGCAGGCCGCGATCACGCTCGGATTGAGCTCGACCGCGGTGCAGCGCATGCGCAGCGTCGTGTGGCAGCAGCGCGTGATGGCTGCGGCACCCAGCCCCAGCTGCACGGCGTGGCCCTCGGTCAACTCGGCTTCGGGGCGCAGCAGCATCCACACCATCATGCGCTGGATGTACTCGAGCTCGAGCTTGAGCGGCGCGCGCAGGCGCATCGCACCTTGAACCCAGGGCGTGCCCAGGTGCAGGTAGCGCACGCCATCGGCCTCGGAGATCGTGGCCGAGGCGAGTTCGGGGAGCGGGAGTTGTCTTGCGTTCATGCGATGCCGTGGGGTTCGAAGGCGATCTGCCATGCCGCCAGCTTGCGCTCGAAGCTCCAGCTCGCGTTGGCCGGGCTGGTGGAGGGCAGCCGCACCACCGGCAGACCCAACCCCCGTGTGATGCGCATCGCGCGCGCCGATTCGCCGCCGTTGTGCGCGATGGCGCGCAGCACCGGGGCACGCGTGCGAAGGCTGGCCA
>JBDSBD010000033.1:0-7847 GCA_039921765.1 Burkholderiaceae bacterium | reverse complement strand
GCCGGGCCAGTTCGGCGTTGCGCGTGACGACCATGCCGCCCTCGCCGGTGGTGATGGTCTTGTTGGCGTAGAAGCTGAACACGGTCGCGTCCGATCCGAGCGTGCCGATGAGCGCGCCGCCGCAGGTGGCGGGCAGCGCGTGCGCCGCGTCCTCGACCACCTTCAGGCCGTGCCTGTGCGCCAGCGCCAGCAGCGCGCCCATGTCGGCGGCGCGACCGGTGAAGTGCACCGGCACGATGGCACGGGTGCGCGGCGTGATCGCGGCCTCGACGAGGCGCGGGTCGATGCACAGGGTGGCCGGGTCGATGTCGACCAGCACCACGTCGGCACCGAGGTAGCGCGCCACCTCGGCGGTTGCGGTGAAGGTGTGCGTGGTCGTGATGACCTCGTCGCCGGGGCCGATGCCCAGACCCTCGAGCGCGAGATGCAGACCGGCGGTCGCCGAGTTGACGGCCATGCAATGCAGCTCGCTCGCGGTGCGGCCCGCATCCGCACCCGCAGCGGGCAAGGCAAGAAACCCGGCGAAATCGTCCTCGAAACGCTTGGCCTTCGGCCCGGTCGTGATCCATCCCGAGCGCAAGGTGTCGACGACTTCGGCGATCTCCTCTTCGCCGATCTCGGGCAGCGCAAAGGGCAGGAACGGAAGGTTGTTCGGGTTCATGTCACGCCCGCTCCCAGGGATTGATGAGCGTCAGCCCCGGCACATGCACAAAGTCCTTGGTATTGCGGGTGGCCAGCGGCACACCGTGATGCGAGGCAATGGCCGCAATCTGGGCGTCTTCCACCGAGATCGGCAGCCCGCGACGGCCACGCAGCGCGACGATGGTCGCATAGAGCGGCGCCGCCCGCTCGTCGAACGCGAGGTTCAAGCCGTGAAACTCCTGCTCGAACATCGCTTGTGCCACCTCGGTCAACGCGCTGCGTTTCTTGCCCGCCGGGAGCAGCGCGATACCAAGCAAGATTTCCGCCTGCGTGATGGCGCTGATGACGAAGCGGGTGTGGGGACTCTGGACCGAAAACCAGTCGAGAACTTGAGGCTCGGGCCGCGGCCGCATCAGCTCGGACAGCACGTTGGTGTCGAGCAGGATGCGGGCCACGCTCACGGCCGACCCCCTCGGCCACGCACAGACCCGTCCGCCATGCTGGGCGGCACGCGTGGCAGGTGTCGCTTCGGCAACGGCAACACCTCCACCGCGACCGGCGCAAACCGCTGTCGTATGCGCTGCGCGAAGGGCTCGTCGTGCGCAAGCCCCAGCACCGCCTGCTCCAAGATGTCGCGCGCATGCTGCTCCATCGAAACACCGCGGCGTGCCGCCAACACCCGAAGCTCGGCCTTCACGCGCTCGTCCATGCTGCGAATCATCAAGGTGGCCATGCCGACTCCACGAAAGCACACAGCTTGCATTGTAGTCAATGATTGCAATGCATACAAACCGAATCAAACGCGCATGTTGACAGCGGCCCGCTGCACCTCGAGCCCCGCCGCTGCGGGTGGACCGCGTTCCGGCGTCATCGATCTGCCTCGCCCGACACCGCCTCGATGAAGCGCCGCGCCAGCACCGCGTAGCTGTGATGCGCTATCACGAAAGCACGACCGCGCTCGCCCATCGCGCGGCGCTCGGTGGCCGGACGCGCCGCCAGCTCAAGCAGACCGGCCGCCACCGCAGCCGCTGACTCGGGCGCCACCGTCAACCCGCAACCCGCCTCGGCGACAGGGTCGTTGCCGGCCTCGACCGAATGCAGCACCGCGCAGCCGGCCATCATGTAGTCCATCAGCTTGTTCGGCGCGATGCCAAAGCGGTAGATCGGCACGCGCTGCCAGCCGATGTAGGCGATGTCGAACATAGCCAGCAGCGCCGGGATCTGCGCCTTTGGAATCGGGGGCCACATCAGCACGTTCGTCAGGCCCTCGCGCTGCACGCGCTGCGCGAGCCGGGCCTTCTCGTGGCCGTCGCCAACCAGCACGAAACGCATCTCGCCGCCTTTCAGCAGCGCCGCCGCATCGAGCAGCACATCGAGTGCGTTCGGCAGGCCGTGCGAGCCGGCGTAGCCGACGATCGTGTGCCCGCCCGCTTTCAGTGCCGCCAGCGGCGCGGCGAGTTCGAGCACCAGCGGCGGCGGCTTACCCCGCCATTCGTCGAGCGCGACGCCGTTGGGCACGATGTGCAACTTGCGCAGATCCAGGCCGTGCTCGGCCATGTGATCTGCCACCTTGGGCAGCATCGAGACCACCGCGTCGGCATCCCGATAAGCGTCGTTCTCGGCCTTCTGGCACAGCAGCATGAACGGATGCCATCTCGACAGGCCCGAGAGCTCGATCGGCGACGCCGGCCACAGATCGTGCACCTCGTAGACGAGCCTGGCGCCGGCGATGCGGGCGATGCGGCGCGCGACCCACACATCCATCGGGTAGGTGCTGGAGGCGATCACCACGTCGGGCTCGAGGTCGCGCACCAGAGGCTCCGCGTCGCGCCACTGCCGGCTCAGAAAGGCCCGGATGTTGTTCACCCGGCCGATGCCGTTGCCGGTGTAGGCGGGGGTGGGCAGCCACCGATAGGCGATGCCATCGATCGATTCGTCGAACGCGCGGTCGGGCAGTGCACCGGGCCCGCCCTCGGCGCGCAGCGGCCACGCCGGCTGGCGGCTGCGCACATGCGAGAACGAGGCTGCGACGACCTGCACCCGGTGTCCGGTGCGCACCCATTCGCGCGCCAGGTAGTACGGCCGGAACTCCATGCCGTGTGCGGGCGAGCCGGCGTAGTGGTTGATGAGCAGGATGTTCATCGCGACGAGCTCGGCGCCACCATGCGCGCGTAGCACTGCTCCATCAGGTCCACGCAATGCCCCCAGGCGTACTCGCGCTCCACGTGGGCGCGCCCGCACCGCCCCAGCTCCGCGCGCAGCCCCGGGTCGAGCAGCAGGCGCTTGAGCGCCGCCTGCAAGGCCGGCACGTCGTCACGCGGCACGACCAGGCCGGTCTGGCCGTCGACCACGACTTCAGGCAGGCCGCCGGCGTCGCTGACGACCACCGGCAGCGCGCAGGCGCCGGCCTCGATCACCGCAACGCCAAAGCTCTCGAGTCGGCTCGGCGCGGCGTAGATGTCGAGGCGGTTGAGCCAGGCGGGCACCTCGGCATGCGCAACCGCGCCGGCAAACTCGGTGCACCGGGCGATGCCGAGCTCGAGCGCCAGCGCTTCAAGCGACGCGCGCTGCGGGCCGTCGCCGGCGATCAGCAACTCGCATCCGAGAGGCAGCGCGCGCACTTCGGCCTCCTGCAGCAGGCCGGCGAAGGCGCGCAGCAGCAGGTCCACGCCGGACTCCGGTGCGAGCGACTTGACGATGCCGATCGTGAGCGGCGCGCGCGCGCGCCGGCCCGGCACGGGCGCGAAGCGTGCGAGGTCGACGCCGAACGGTGTGATCGCGATCTCGCCGCACCCGGGCACCAGGCGCCGCACCTGCTGCGCCATTGCGTGGCTGGTCGACGCAATCGCGGTCGCGCGCCGCAGGTTCCAGCGCAGCAGGCGAGCCTGGAGCGCACCCTTGTACGGGAAGTCGTAGACGTCGCTGCCCCACACCGACAGCAGCGCCGGGCGAAAGCCGCACAACGCCATCGTCGTGCCGTAGCCGCTCGCGTAGTGCGCGTTCAGCAACTCGGGGCGCCAGCGCGCCAGCACCCGGCGCAGCGCCAGCGCGTTGCGGAAGTAGCCCGAGGCACCGGTGTGCGCAAGCCACACCACCTCACTGGAGGCCGGCAACAACGCGCGCTCGCAGCGCTGCTGCGAGATCACGCACAGGGCGTGGCCGCGCTGCGCAAGCGCGGCGGCCCAGCGTTGCAAGTGGATCGAGTTTGCAGGGCCGAGCAGCGCGACGCGCATCAGCCACCTCCCGGCGTGAAGGCCGCCGCGGGTCGAACAGCCGGTGGTTGGCTTCGTTGGGCCACAGGCATCATCACGCTCGGCGTGCCAGGGCCAGCGTCGCGCGCGCATGCCGCACGAACACGAGCGCCGCCGCAGCCGCCGCCACGGCCCAGGTCGCGCACACCGACAGCAGACCCGGCGGCAACGGCAGCAACGCGGCAATTCCGAGCACGCTCCAGCGCGTCGCCTCGGCACGCACCGCAACCCACGGCAATCCGCTCGCGCTGGCTTGCACCGTCAGCACCCGCGAGGCCGCCTCGGCCGCGCCACCGGCCAGCAGCACCGCGAGCGCGCGGGTCGCCCCCGCATAGGTGGCGCCCAGTCCGAGGTTCGGCCACAGCGGCGCGATCGTCCACACCAGCAGCGCCGCGCCGAGCAACAGCGCAAACAGCGCGGCCGCCCAACGCCGCGACGCACGCGCGCCGGGCCGCTCCATCCAGCGCCGCAGCAGCAACGGGGCGGCGTAGCTGATCGGCGTCAGCGGCACCTGCACCAGCGTCATTGCCATCGTGAACTGACCGAGCGCGGCACGGCCCAGATGGGCTTCCACCCAACGCTGCGCCGCCAGGATCGCTGCGGTGGCGAGCGCCGCGGTGAGCCACGCCGCCAGACCGTAGTGGCCCAGCTCACGCCAGCCCACCACGGCGCGCAGCGACATCGGCGCGGCCGCGCTCAGCCGACGCCAGGCCACCAGCGCCGCGGCGCCATAGGCCAAGGCGAACAGCAGGTACCAGGTGGGCGCGATCGGCTCGCTCAGTGCGCCCCAGGCGATCACCGCCCACACGCCCCCGAGCACGAGCAACTGCGGCAACGCCGTGACGCCGTTGAACCACGCGGTGCGCGCACGCACCAGCAGCAGCCCGCGCAGCTGTCCGTGCACCACGGACGCCCCGACCGCGAGCCCGAGCAGGACGATCGGCAACACGCCCGCGCGTGCGTGTTGCATCAGCGCGTACGCCAACCCGATCGGCAGCGCCAGCAGGGCGCTCCCGAAGGCCCAGCGCAGCGCGGTGCGCTCGCTCAGGCGGCCCGACTTGACGTAGAAGAACAAGGCCTGCGGCAGGCCGAACATCGCGAACGCGGCGACGAACTCGATCTCCGATTTGGTCCGGCTGAAGCCCCCCTGAACCTCGGACCCGAGGCTTGCACCCAGCCACACCGTGGCCAGCAGCACCGACGCCGCGCCCATCCCCTGCACACCGAACGCCACCAGCAGCTGGCGCCGCAGACTCAAGGTCCGAACCCCTCGGACCGGTGGCCGGCGCGCGGCATCTCGACCCGCATGCTGACCGCGCCGCGCGTCATGGCGTCAGCGCGGCGCGCAGCGCGTTGACGATCCGGTCCTGCTGCGCGTGCGTGAGGTCCGCGCTCATCGGCAGGCTCAGCACGCGCTGTGCGACGCGCAGGCTGTGCGGGCAGGCGTCGGGCGGTGCGTGGCGCGCATAGGCCGACTGACGATGCAGCGGCAACGGATAGTGCACCGCGGTCGGGATGCCCTGATCGCGCAACGCGGCCTGCAGCGCGGCACGCGACTCGACGAACACGGTGTACTGGGCCCAGACACAGTCGCGATCGGGGCGCACCGCAAGCGGCCGCACGCCGTCGACCTCGCGCAGCAGCGCGCCGTAGCGCGCGCCGAGGGCGCGGCGCTGCGCGAGCTCCCAGTCGAGGCGCTCCAGCTTGGCCAGCACCACCGCGCATTGCAGCGTGTCCATGCGCCCGCCGACGCCGACGCGTGTGTGGGCGTAGCGCGCGCTCTGGCCATGCACCCGGATCTCGCGGCAGGCCTGCGCGAGCGCGACGTCACTGGTGAAGATGGCGCCCCCGTCGCCGTAGCAGCCGAGCGGCGTGCTCGGAAAGAAGCTGGTGCACGAAAGGGTGCTCAGGTTGCCGCTCTGGCGACCCTGGTAGACGGCGCCGAAGCTCTGCGCCGCGTCCTCGATCACCGCCAGGCCATGGCGCGCGGCGATCGCGTTGATGGCATCCATGTCGGCGCATTGCCCGTACAGGCTGACCGGCATGATGGCGCGCGTCTGCGCGGTGATCGCCGCTTCGATCCGGGTCGCATCGAGATTGCAGGTGTCGGCCTCGATGTCGACGAAGACCGGCCGCCCGCCGAGCAGCACGATCATCTCGGCGGTCGCGGCGAAGGTGAACGGTGTCGTGACCACCTCGTCCCCCGGTCGCAGCCCGAGCGCCATCAGGCTGATCAGCAGGGCCTCGGTCCCGCTCGCGACGGTGATGCAGTGCCGCGCGCCGACGTAGTCGGCCAGCTTCGCTTCGAGCTCGCCGACTTCCGGGCCCATGATGTACTGTCCATGGTCTAGGACGCGCTGGATCCTGGCGTCGATGCTCGTCTTCAGCGCCTCGTACTGGCTCTTCAGATCGACGAAGGGCAGTGCGTCCCTCACGCCGGCTCCGCTACTGCCGACGTGCACACACCTGCGCGAAGAATGTAGCGCTCGGCGGTCCGCGGGCAGACCGCCTCACCGTCCGACCCGTCGACCGGCAGGTCGAGCTTTTCGCCTTGCCGGCTCATCCATCCGGCCTGCCGTGCGGGCACGCCGACGACCAGCGCGAAGTCGGCCACGTCGTGCGTGACGACGGCGCCGGCACCGACGAACGCATAGCGACCGATCGTCACGCCGCACACCAGCGTGCAGTTCGCGCCGAGCGTCGCGCCCCGGTGCACCCGCGTGACCCGGTACTCGTCCTTGCGGATCACCGCGGCGCGCGGGTTGAAGACGTTCGTGAACACGACGCTCGGTCCGCAGAAGACGTCGTCGTCGAGGATCACCGCGTCGTACACCGACACGTTGTTCTGGATCTTCACGCGGTCGCCGACGATTGCCTGGCCGCCGACATAGACGCCCTGGCCGAGCGAGCAATCGACCCCGATCCGGGCCCCAGTCGACACGTGCACGAAGTGCCAGATGCGACTGCCGGCACCGATCTGCGCGCCGGGGTCGACGATCGCCGACGGGTGGATCTGCGCGGCGCTTGTCCCGGTCATCAGAACACCAGCGGCAGGCCGACGCGCACGCCGTCGCGTGCCGATCGATACGCGGCGATCAGCACTTCGAGCGATCGCAAGCCCTCGTAGCCGTCGACCTCGGCGCGGGCCTCGCCGCGCAGCGTGGCGAGCACGTTGGCGTAGTAGAGCGTATGGCCGGGGCCGTAGACGTTCTCGGTGCCGTAGCTCGCCTGGTCGACCTGCGCATCGTCGGCGTGCGGCGTGTCGAATTCCCAGTGCTCGATCTTGTTGACAGCGGTCCCGCCGATCCGCACCGTGCCGCGCTCGCCGAGCAAGGTGACGCTGCCTTCCAGGTTCTTCGCGTACGTGAGCATCGTCACGTTGATCGACGCCAGCCCGCCATGGCGCAGGCGCACGCTCATGACGCCGGTGTCCTCGGCCTCGATGTCGCGGGCCAGCGTGGCGGTGTAGGCATGCACGCTGTCGACGGGGCCCACCAGCCAGTCGAGAAGGTCCACGTAGTGGCTCGCCTGGTTCATGAAGGCACCGCCGTCGAGATCCCAGCGGCCACGCCAGGCGGCGGCATCGTAGTAGCTCTGCGGCCGGGTCCAGAAGACATTGACCGTCGCAAGGTAGATGCGTCCGAAGCGGCCCGCATCGAGCGCGCGCTTGACCAGCTGCACGGTCGCATTGAGGCGGTTCTGCTTGACGACGAAGAGCTTGACGCCGCCGTCGCGGCACGCCCGCAGCATCGCCTGGGCGTCCTCGAAGCGGGTCGCCATCGGCTTTTCGCACAGGACGTGGCGACCGGCGCGGGCACACGTGATGGCCTGCTGAGCATGCAGGCCGCTCGGCGTCGCCAGCACGATCACGTCGGCGTCGCATTGCGCGAGCAACTCGGTGAGCGTCCGGAATGGCGCTGCACCGGTGGCGGCACTGGCTTGCGCGAGCAGCTG
>JBDSBD010000032.1:0-3007 GCA_039921765.1 Burkholderiaceae bacterium | reverse complement strand
AGCAACGATGGCCAGCACCGAAGTCGCTGCATCGGCCAGGACATGGACGTAGGCGGACCTCAGGTTGAGGTCGTGGTCGTGCTCGTGCTCGTGATCATGGTGATGATGTTCTTCATCGTGGCCGTGGTGATGCGTCGCACCGAGGATGAAGGCCGAGGCGATGTTGACCACAAGGCCAAGGGCTGCAATGACCATCGCTTCCTGGTAACGAATGGGCGCCGGTGAAAACAACCGCTCCACTGAGCCGACCACCATCAAGGCCACGACAACCAGCAAGAAGACGGCGCTCGCAAAGCCGCCGAGCACTTCGATCTTCCAGGTGCCGAAGGCAAAGCGACCATCGCTGGCGTGCTTGCGGGCCGCGGCGTACGCAAAGGCGCTCAACCCGATGGCCACCGCGTGCGAACTCATGTGGAAGCCGTCGGCCAGCAGAGCCATCGAGTTGTAGGCCCAGCCCGCCGCGATCTCGGCGACCATCATGAGCGCCGTGATCCACATCACCAGCCTCGTTCCCGTCTCGCCGGCGATGTTGCCCTTGTCGAAGACGTGATCGTGGTGCCACTCGTTCAGATCTTGGGTGTGCATGGGGATGTCCTTTAGAAGACGCGGCCGACGTTGATCAGCGTCAGCAAACCGAGCGCAGCAAAGATGAGCGCGGCGATACCGTGCACGAGGGGCATGGATACGTTCTGGGCGATTCTGTCGCCAAGAAAGACCGCCGGTACGTCAGCCAGCATCATGCCCAGCGTGGTCCCGGTCACCACGGGCACCAGATCGTGATATCGCGCCGCCAGCGCGACCGTCGCGATCTGAGTTTTGTCGCCCATCTCGGCGAGGAAGAACGCGATCAAGGTGGTGCCGAAGACGCCGAACCGCGGCCTGCCGCCGGTCGCTTCCTCGGTGGCCTCCCAAGTTCGACACCCTTCGCCCGATTCCTGCGATTTGAGCAGGTGGGCGGCACGGTAAATCAACAACTTACCGAACATTTCAGGCGATTTCAAAGAATAGTCTGTAGTGGCATGTCGGCGCCGAGCACCGAGTAGCCCGCGTAGAGCTTGCGCGCGCGGCGAATCAGCAGGGCTGCGAGGTCCGACCAGATGCGCCAGTCGCGCGATTCGTTGGCATCGGCCAGCGTCGAGCGCTTGACCGCCGAGCGGAATCCCATCGCGTACAGCTTGGCGGCATTGGCCGACAAGCTGGCCTCGATGTCGCGCAGACTCTCGCGCCAAGTGAGTTGCGCGAAGGCCATGGCACGAAACTGCTCGGCGCACGACAGGGTGCGCACGCCCGAGTTGCCGCCATGGCGTTGCACGATGCGCGCGAAGCTCGTCCAGGGTACGAACTCCATGACTTGAGCGAACAAGGTCTTGCCGACGTACACGAGTGCTCCCCGAGGCGGTCAAGCCCGGGAAACTACTCGGTTCTTGGCAAACGAAGTTCAAGTCGGCACCAAACGAAATCGATCTGCAACCCGCACCAATGCTTGATCTCAGGCTCGGCATGGTTCATTTAATCGGACAGTAGTGGCTCAGGCTATGGGATCACAGGCTCATGGGGTGAGCCTGCTGAGGCAGGTTTCTAATCAGGGGAGGCCATGGGGCAACTATTGTCCTGATTGTGTTGATCGGGCTTAATCTGCGCCCATTCCTCACCGCGCCGGGTCGGATCCTGCCGCTGATCGAGACAGATGCGGGGCTTGAGAACGGTGCAGTGGTGACCTGACTAAAACCAAACTGCCTTCACGAACCCAGGGCGGCTCATTGGAGAAGAACGAACGCGACCATGGTGGTCCGCACGCCCGGCCGATCCCCATAGACCGCCCGGCGTCAACTCCCTGGCTGAACGGGGACGGATGTCAACTACCGCGCCGATGCAGATACAGGCGTTCAGCGGTTGAGATTCATTCGCCACTGCCGATCACTCGACTTGACGCCGGACGAGATCCGAACGCTGCTGCGTTTCAAGGACACGCCGACGGCAGACTGTGGCGCCGTGAACGCGTGGCTCGACGAACACATTGGCCACGTGGCGGCTCGAATCCGCGAATTGAAGTCGCTCGAGAAACACCTGAAGGAGCTTGGCCAGCAGTGCCTGGTGGCCCAGACCACCGATGACTGCAGCATCCTACAAACGTTGTCCAAGGAGGCGTCCGACGACGCTTCTCCAGCTCGGCGTTGCAATGCCCGACTGCATGTGCCCAGATCTCGCACGCACACTCTGCACGCGGTGGCGGTCGTTCACATGTCATCGACGCTCGCCAGTGTTCTATTTCGCCTACCCGGATCGTCGTGCTGACGCCGCCGGAAGCGGAGACATGGGGTCGCTCGTTCGCCACAACCAGATTGCCGAGCCCGCACCACTGATGGCCGCTTCCCTTGCCTGCCGTTCCTTGGGGTCCGTGAAAGGGCTGACGACGTGCAGTGGCACGGCCTGCGGCCCGCTGTCCAGAAGCAAGGCATTTGGGAACGCAACATCCCGTCGCGCGTCGTAGCGAAGCGGTTTGATGAAGCGGCGATGCGCCGCGACAAGGATCTCGATCAAGGGCAACTCGTGGACGCCATCAATGGGGATCCACTGCGCGCTGGTCAACATCATGCTGGCGGCATCGATTTCATAGGTGTGCTCACGCCTGGCGCGGATCAGCGCCGTCATGACCAGGCGCACCTTGTGTCCGGTGTCGGCATCCCTCGCTTCGAACAGCGGCGCGAACACGCGCTGCATCCGCTCCCACGTCTTGCCGGCCACCAGGAGCGGTGAATCCGGCATGTGTTTGATCCACACGCGGCTTCCCAGCGCCGCTGAATCGGCCACCTTGAACTCGCCGATCACGATGGCCAGCGGGGCTTGTGGATCGTCCACATTGAGCACTGCAAGCTTGCTCCGACGCCGCTGGGCAGCCTCGAACCGGGTCGCCTCGCTGAACGGTTCGGGCACGTACAGACGGTCGGCCAGCGCCACGCCCTTGACCGTCAGGTCTTTGGCCGCCTCCTGCAAGTACTTCTGCAGG
>JBDSBD010000031.1:0-6305 GCA_039921765.1 Burkholderiaceae bacterium | reverse complement strand
AGCCGCAGTTCAGGTTGATCTCGCTGTAGCCCCACTCCTGCGCCAGCTTCGCGCAAGCCGCCAGATCGGCCGGCTCGCTGCCGCCGAGCTGCAAGGCCAGCGGTTGCTCCTCGGGGTTGAAGTCGAGATGGCGCGGCACATCGCCGTGCAGCAGCGCGCCGGTCGTCACCATCTCGGTGTACAGGCGCGTGCGTTTGGTCAGCAGGCGATGGAAGAAGCGGCAGTGCCGATCGGTCCAGTCCATCATCGGCGCGACGCTCAAGCGCCAGGGGTTGGGCTGTTGATTCATCTACCAGCATTGTCCCCTGCACGCTTTGCCGAGGCAGGCACTCGGGCCGTTCAGTCTGCGTAGCCTTGGGGCAGCAGCACGCGAAACACCGTCCCGACCCCGTGCCTCGAATCGAGTTCCACCGTCGCGTCCAGCAGTTCACACAGTCGTTTGACGATCGACAGGCCGAGTCCCTCGCCTGCGGTCTGATGGGCGGGGTACGCGCCCGCAGCGGAATCGGGCGGCGCAGCGAGGTCGGCGCTCGGGTGGCTCACTTCGCCCGTATCCTCGTCGCAGGCGACCTGCCTGGCCTGATCCGTGGCCGTCACCAGCGCCCCCGCCAACGGCGTCCCGGGACCCAGGTCAAAGCCCGGCCCCGTGTCCTGCACTTGCAAGAACCAGCGTTGCGCGTCGTCGTCGGCTTCTCCCCAACTCACGGTGACACCGCCTTGCCGGGTGTACTTGATGGCGTTGAGCACCAGATTCTGGGCAATGCGCCGTATCTTGACCTCATAGCCAGTGACCGGCAACGCGCGGGGGCCGTCGAATCTGAGGAACAACTGGTGAGCCTGCGCCTGGGCTTCCAGGCGCTCGCACAAGTCGCGCAAGACCATCGCCGCGTCCAGCGGCTGCACGGCGCGATGTTCCTGTCCTCCTTGCAGGCGGGCAAGGCTTGTCACGTCGTTCAGCAGGTGATTGAGCGCACGCAAGTTGCGATCGAGCAAGCGCAAGAAGCTGGCCCGCGCGACATCCGAAGCCTGGGTCGATGTGAGGCCTGCCGCCACGTTCGTCACAGCGCCCAGGTTTCCGCGCAAGTCGTGCGCGGCTTCCTGCCACAGCTCAGCCTGTTGCCGTTCCAGCTCCCGCAGCGTCTCCAGGGCCTGCTCCAGATCCTTGATGTGGCTCCTCGCCTCGATCTGTTGGAGCCGGAAATACTGCGACGTGCTCGCACTGATGGCCGCGCCGAACTGTTTCGCCCACATCGTCCGGGCCGCGGCCATCACACCGTGGTGAAGCGCAGGGCGGGCCGCGGCGTAGTTCTCGAGTTCAACCACCACGCACTCGTTGAGCCGGTCAAGTTCGCGCGTCACTTCAGCCAGATCGTAGCCTTGCTGCCATCGATGCAAACCGTGCGCCGCCGCATCCCCGCGCTGAACCGACTGCGTGTCCTGAACGTCCGCCGCCTTGGCGTGCTGGCCATCCGCGAGCGCCCGCTCGTAGTCGACGAGCAGGGCCGGAATGTGATCGTGCAGCTGAGCACGGGGCAGCGAGGTCCCCGTGGTCAAGGTGGGATCGGTGGCCACGGCGCTGCTCCAGGCGCGCAGAATAGCCTCGCGTTGCTGCGCGATGTAGGTGGCCAATTCGGCAAGTTCGATGTCGTGCGATAGAACCTGGGTCATCCGAAGTTCCCGAAGTCGCGAGTAGCTCTATTCTCATCGACAAGGCGCCGCGTGGGGCCGGATGAAACGACGCCCGGCACTATCGGGCGTCGTGGGAAACAGGAGGGCGACCTGGCGCTCGGTAAGCCTGGTGCGCGTGTGAAAGGTTCCGCGCGCCAGCGTCGCAAAGAATCCACGGTGTCGACGTGTTCGAGTCGGCGCGTCGTTGGCCTCGTCCGCGGCGCATAAACCCGACCGCAATGCCGACGACTTCGAGCATGTGGCGCGCTACCCGTACCTGCGCGATGCCGCGATCTTCGTCGGCAACCGCGAAGACGTGACCGAGCAGCCCTTCGGCCCCGGGTTGCCGGGCATTCGCGCCTGGACCGACCGCAACTTCTGGCCTTGCGGCTACTGCCTGCCCTTCGATCCGCGAGCGCTTGCCGACACCGAGCGCCTGCGCGCGCAGCACGGATACAACAACGACGAAAAGATTGCCATTGCTGCCGTCGGCGGCACGGCCATCGAGCGCCACCTGTTGCAGCGCATCGCAGCGGCGTTCCCGCGCATGAAGCACGAGCTGCCCGAGCTGCGCCTGATCCTCGTCACCGGGCCGCGTTTGTCGACCGACGACTTCGAACCGCAACTCGGCCTGGAACTGCGGCCTTACGTGCACAACCTGTACGAGCATCTGGCCTGCTGTGACCTGGCGCTTGTGCAGGGCGGGTTGTCGACCACGATGGAACTGGTGGCCACGCGCCGGCCTTTCCTGAGCTTTCCGCTGCAGCGCCACTTCGAGCAATGCGTGCATGTGCGCCAGCGCCTGGCCAACTACGCCGCCGACCGCTCGATGGACTATGCGGCCACGCTGGACCCGGAGCATCTGGCCCAACGCGCGCTGGCCGCGATGCACGAACCCGTGCACTACCGTCCGATGGAAACCGACGGCGCGGCGCGAGCCGCACTGCGCATCGCGCAGGTGCTGGACAACCGCGAGTGGGCGCGATGAACCCGCAATCCCGCACCGGCGTTGCTGGCCCGCGCGCGAGCCGCCGCGCGGATCATCGAGCGCGCCACCGAATCGCAGGGCCTCTGCGCATCTGCCGGCCGCCGCACACGCCGCCCGGCGGCGAAGTGCCGTAGCACCCGCCAACCGCGCCGCCCTTTCTCCTGAAACCGATCAGGCCTGCTGCGGGCAGGCCTGGATGGACTCGACCTGTCGTTTCGATTCGTCGGGCTGCCAGCCCGACGCGTTTGCCAGTTTCTGCAACGGGAGATTCAAAATGGCCATCTTCGCTGCTCTCTATGGGGTGCTGAGCTACCTCTTTTTCCTCACCACCTTCGTCTACGCGATCGGCTTTGTCGGCAACCTGCCACTGCTGCCCAGGACCATCGACAGTGCTTCGGCCGCACCGCTCGTCGAAGCACTCTCCGTCAACTTCGCGCTGCTGGGGCTCTTTGCCGTGCAGCTCAGCGTCATGGCGCGGCGCGGCTTCAAGCGCTGGTGGACGAAGCTGATTCCGCCATCGATGGAACGCAGCACCTACGTGTTCGCCGCGAGCGTTGCACTCGCGCTGCTGCTGTGGCAATGGCGGCCCATCACCGCGCCAGTGCTGTGGTCGGTGACCGACCCCATCGCCCGCATCGCGTTGCAGGCCGTGTTCTGGGGCGGCTGGGGCGTGCTGCTGATCAGCACCTTTCTGATCAACCATTTCGAGCTGTTCGGTCTGCGCCAGGTGTGGGCGAACCTGCGCGGCCAGGCTCTGCCGGTGCCGGAATTTCGCACGCCGCTGTTCTACCGCCACGTCCGACACCCGATCTACCTCGGCTTCGTGCTCGCCTTCTGGGCCACGCCGCAGATGACGGCCGGCCACCTGCTGTTCGCGGCGGGCTGCACCGGCTACATTCTGATCGGCATCTGGTTCGAGGAACGCGACCTCATCGCGCAGTATGGCCAGCGCTACAACGCCTATCGCAGACAGGTCGGCATGTTGCTGCCCAAGCTCGGTGCACGCAATCGCAAGGGGTCCGCGCATTCCTGATCGCGGGGCACGAGCCGATCGAGGCGAGCGCTGCGCGAATGGGTCGCGGTCGCCTCGGCGCACTGGAATGAGGCTTCGCGCCGGCTCGATCGGCGAGCGGTTTTGATGTGGGCGAGTTTGTGGACAGGCTCGCTGGCAAACGAGCTCGAGCTGGAGATGCCCGCCCAGGAACCGGGGCGCGCCAAGGTCAGCGGACCGTCCGGCGCAGCGCCAGGGCCTCGTTGCCGGCCAGCGCCATCAGTACCAGTGCGCCACCGCCGAGAACATGGACGGAAGGAGTCTCGGCCGCGCCGAGCCAAGCCCAGGCCACGCCGAACACGACCTCGAGTAGCGCGAGCAGTGCGGCTTCGGGCGCACTCAAGAAGCGCCCCGCCGCCACCGACATCAAGCAGGGGATGGCGAGCTGTAAAAGGCCGAGCAGCGCGAGCAGGCGCAAGTCGTGCGCCGAGGCGGTGAACGGCAGCGCCAGCGGCAGCATCGCGGCCGCCGAGATCAGTGCGCCGATCAGCACGGCGGGCAACAAGTCGGTGTCGGTCGCGCCGCGACTGTGCTGGATCAGGGTCCAGTTGATTGCGGCGGCGATCGGCACGGCGAGGGCCACGATCGTGCCGAGCAGGTGCTGCGCGTCGGCGCCGCGGACCTCGCGTGCGTACATCCAGGCAATGCCCACGCCCGCAACCACGATTGCTGCCCAGGTTCGCGCCGCGAGCCGATCGCCGAGGAAGACGCGCGCGACGAGTGCGGTCAGCAACGGTGCGATCGCCATCGTGACGAGCACGTTGGCCACAGTGGTCAGCGAGATCGCCACCATGAAAGCGTTGAACATCACGCTCCAGCATGCCCCCGAGAGCCACAAGGTCGGCCCGCCGTCGAGCAGCGCGCGTCGCAGGACCGCGCCGCCGCGCAGCCAGGGCAGCAGCACCAACAGGCTCAGCGCCGTGAACGCACTGCGCCAGAACGTGATCTCGAAGCTGCGTGCGGCGTCCAGATGGCGCGTCACGACCCCGGCGATGCTCCACATCAGGGTCACGACAACCATCATGAAGACGGCACGACGATGGGTCATGGCAGGCGGCGGGGCTCGGTGGCAGGCGCGCCGGCCCGATCGGGCGCGGCGGGCGCAAACGCGGTGCGTCAGTAGTCGCTGCCGGTGCTGCCGGGCGCGAGGTTGTCGAACTTGGTCAGCGGCTTGTTGAAGAACAGTTTCACCGTGCCGGTGGGTCCGTTGCGCTGCTTGCCGATGATGATTTCGGCGATGCCCGGCTCCTTGCTGGCTTCCTTGTTGTAGTAGTCGTCGCGGTAGATGAACATGATGACGTCGGCGTCCTGCTCGATCGCGCCCGATTCGCGCAGGTCACTCATCATCGGTCGCTTGTCGGTGCGCGATTCGACGCTGCGGTTGAGCTGCGAGAGCGCGATCACCGGACATTGCAGCTCCTTGGCCAGTGACTTCAGCCCGCGCGAAATCTCGCCGAGCACGGTGGCTCGGTTCTCGTCGCTGCTGCCGCCGCTGCCGCTCATCAGCTGCAGGTAGTCGACCACGATCAGGCCGAGCTTGCCGCACTGGCGCGCCTGGCGCCGCGCGCGCGCGCGCACCTCGCTGGGCGTGAGCGCGGCGCTCTCGTCGATGAACATGCTGACCGAGCCGAGCTTCTCGACCGCCTCGGACAGGCGGCTCCATTCGTCGTCCTTGAGCGCGCCGGTGCGCAGGTGCTGCTGGTCAATGCGCCCGAGCGAGCCCACCAGCCGCAGCGCCAGCTGCGCGGCGCCCATTTCCATCGAGAACACGACGACCGGCAGGCCTTCGGTCACGGCGACATGCTCGGCGATGTTGAGCGCGAACGCGGTCTTGCCCATCGATGGCCGCGCCGCAAGCACGACCAGGTCACCGGGTTGGAAGCCCGAGGTCATGCGGTCCAGATCGAAGTAGCCGGTGCGCACGCCGGTCACTTCTTCGGCACCGTTCTCGTGCAACTCGGTGACGCGGTCAAGCAGTTGCACGACCAGCGTGTCCATGCTCTGGAAGCCCTGTTGGGAGCGCGAACCTTCCTCGCCGATGCGAAAGATCTTGCCTTCGGCGTCGTCGAGGATCTCGGAGACGGCACGGCCCTGCGGATTGAACGCGGCGGTGGCGATCTCGTCGCTCGCCGCGACCAGCTTGCGCAGCACCGCACGCTCGCGCACGATCTCGGCGTAGCGGCGCATGTTGGCCGCGCTCGGCACGCTCTGCGCGAGCGCGTTCAGGTACACAAGGCCACCGCAATCGTCGGCCTTGCCCAGGCTTTGCAGTTGCTCGAAGACCGTGATCACGTCGGCCGGCTTGGTGGCATTCACCAGGGCACCGACCGCGGCAAAGATGAGGCGGTGCTCGAAGCGGTAGAAGTCGCTGTCGGTCAGCAGGTCGCCAGCGCGGTCCCAGGCGCTGTTGTCGAGCAGCAGCCCGCCGAGCACGCTTTGTTCGGCCTCGACCGAATGCGGCGGGATGCGCAGCCGCGAGACCTCATCATCGGGCCGGGCATCGGGAATGCGTTCGTTGGAAGAGAAGACAGCGGACATTAACGGATCATAGGCCGCCGCACCCGCCTCGCCGGTGTGCAACCCTGGGGACATCCGGAG
>JBDSBD010000030.1:0-4276 GCA_039921765.1 Burkholderiaceae bacterium | reverse complement strand
GCAGTTCCTCGATTCGATCAAGCGCATGAAGGCGCTGCCCCTAGGCACGCTGGTCCTGCCGTCGCACGGCCGGCCGTTCGGCGGCGCGGTGGCCGCGGGCGCACGTCCCACCGCGGCTGGCACCGGCGGCGCGGGCGGCCTGCACACCCGCATCGACCAATTGGTGGCGCACCACGACGAACGCTTCGCCGAGGTGCTGCAGGCCTGCGCCGAGGCGCCGCAAACCGCCGCCGACCTGCTGCCGGTGCTGTTCCGCCGCCCGCTCGATCTGCACCAGACCACCTTTGCGATGGGCGAGTCACTCGCCCACCTGCACGCGCTGTGGTTCAACGGTCAACTGGAGCGCCGGCTCGATGCCGACGGAATCTACCGGTTCACGCCGGCGGCCTGATCCTGGGACCGGCTCGGGCCGAGCCGCACGGCGAACGGCAACCCATCGCGCGCCGCGAGCGAGCGACTCGTGCCGCTCATTCGAACACCGGCAGCACGTCGCCCTTCAGGGTGTCGCGGGCACGCTCGTACTCTGGCAGCACCGAACGCACGACGTCCCAGAAGCGCGGGCTGTGATCCATGTGGCGCAGGTGCGCGAGTTCGTGCGCAACCACGTAGTCGATCGTCGGCAGCGCGAAATGAATGAGCCGCCAGTTCAGGCGGATCGAGCCATCGGCGCTGGCGCTGCCCCAGCGCGTCTGCGCCGACGACAGCGCAAGGCGCGTGACCCGCACACCGAGTTGGGCGGCGAAATGCCGGCAGCGTTCCTCGAACACGCGGCGCGCCTGGCGCTGCAGCCAGCTCTGCACCGCGTCGCGAATCTGCGTGGGGGCCGCGTGCTGCGGCAGTCCCACATGCAACAGCCGGCGCGGCACGCCGGCAAGCTGGCCCTGCTCGGCGAGGCCTTCGGCGTTCAGCGCCGCGCCACTGGCGCGCGGGTCGAGCACGACGATCACGGTCTCGCCGAGGAACGGGATCGACGTGCCGTCGCGCCAATCGACCCTGGCCGCTTGCAGGCGCTGCACGCGCTCCTGCTGCTCGGCCAGCTTGCGCAGGATCCAGCCAGCCTTCTCGTGCAGTGCGGCCTCGACGTCGCGGATGGCGACCCACTTCGGCGCACTCACCGACAAGCCCTCGATGCCGACGACGAAGCCGATGCTGCGCCGACGCGCGCGCCTGAATGCATAGTTCACCACATGCTCTTGCAGCCGAATCTCGCGCCCGGCCTGCGGGTGGTGGAACACGGCCGGGGCCAGGCCGCTGGCGAGAGTGGCCGCGAACGCGCCGTTGTCGAAGCGCACCCGATCGAAGCCGGAGCGCCCGGGTTCTGTGGCCAGTGCGGGCGCCGCCAGCCCGAGGTGCAGAGGCTCAGGTGCGGCCGTGGCCGCGGCAACCGCCTCCCCCGGCGGCGCAGCGGGAGGCAGCGGTCCGTCCGGCGCAACGTACCTGTCGATCGGCGGCAACACCGGCGCCGATTCGTCGAACAGCGAGAGCTGCTGCAACGACCCCGCCCCGGCGCCGCGGTGCGTCATTGGCGACGCGCCGCGGCGGTCGCCGCAGCCTCTGTGTCGGGATAGGCCTCGGGATCGAGGCGCCGCATCTCGGCCTCGATCCAGGCTTCGACCTCGCGCATCAGCTCGTCGGCGTGGCGGCCGGTCGACGGGATCGGCTTGCCGACCGATACATCGATCACGCCCGGACGCAGCACGAAGCTCTTGCGCGGCCAGCAGCGCGCCGAGGTCACCGCGATCGGCAGCACCGGCCGCCCGGCCTCGATCGCCAGGCGCGTGCCGCCATTCTTGTAGACACCGCGGGCGCCGCGCGCGCCGCGCGTCCCTTCGGGAAACATGATGACCCAGTGGCCTTTGTCCATGAACTTTCGGCCTTGCGCGGCCACCAGGTTCCAGGCCTGGTTGCGCCTGCTGCGGTCGATGTGAATCATGTCCATGCGCGCCATCGCCCAGCCGAAGAACGGGATGTAGAGCAGCTCGCGCTTGAACACGTAGCACAGCGGGTGCGGCATCAGGCCGGGGAAGGCAAAGGTCTCCCAGGTCGACTGGTGCTTGGGCAGCAACACCACCGGCGAATCCGGCAGGTTCTCGAAGCCGTGCAAGCGCGCATGCACGCCGCAGATCACCTTGGCGCCCCAGATCGACAGGGTCAGCCAGTTCGCGCACATCCAGTACACGGTGTTGCCACGCGCGAAGGTCGATGCCACCAGCACCGCCAGCGCCCAGGGGATCACGGTGACGATCAGGAAGAGCACGAACAGCGCCGAGCGCACGGCATTGAAGAACATGGCCATCAGGCGAGCCTTCCGAAGTCGGAGTCGACGCCACCGTCGGCGCCGCGCTCGGCCTGGATCAGATGTTCGGCGAACGCCGCCAGGTCGGTGTGCACCTGCACCGTCGTGCCAGGCACCCGAGCGCAAAGCTGGGCGAGTTGCGCGGCGTCGAGCGCGGCCGCCTTGCCGGTGCGCACGAGATGCACCGGGCAACCGGCCGCGGCGCCCGCCTGCAGGTCACGCAGCGTGTCACCGACCATCGGGGTCTCGGCAAGCTTGACGCCGAAGCGCTCGCCGATCTGCTCGAGCAGGCCCGGCAGCGGCTTGCGACAGCTGCAGGTTTCCTCGGGCGCATGCGGGCAGAAGAACACCGCGTCGATGCGCCCGCCGTGCTGAGCGAGCAACTGGTTCATCTTCGCGTGCATCGCGTTCAAGGTGGCCATGTCGAAGGTGCCGCGCCCCAGCCCCGACTGGTTGGTGGCCACCACCGTGTGCCAGCCTGCATGGTTGAGCCGCGCGATCGCCTCCAGTGCGCCCGGGATCGGCACCCACTCGTCGGGCGACTTGACGAAATCATCACGATCCTCATTGATCGTGCCATCGCGGTCGAGGATGACGAGCTTCATGGCTTGATCATGAGGCCAGTTTGGACAGATCGGCGACCCGGTTCATCGCGGCGTGCAACTGAGCCAGCAGGCCGAGCCGGTTGGCGCGCAGCGCCGGGTCTTCGGCGTTGACCATCACGGCGTCGAAGAACGCATCGACCGGCGCCTTCAGCGCGGCCAGCGCCTGCAGCGACGCGGTGTAGTCGGCACGCTCGAACGCCGCATCGGCGCGGGGCGCAATCTCGTGCAGTGCGCGGGCGAGCGCGGCCTCGGCCGGCTCCTTCAGCAGCGCGCCGTCCACGTCTGGCGCCACCCTGCCGTCAGCCTTCTTGAGAATGTTGCCGACGCGCTTGTTCGCAGCCGCCAGCGAGGCCGCCTCGGGCAGCGCCGCGAAGCCGCGCACTGCGTCGAGCCGCGCACCGACCTCGGCCAGCCGCGCCGGATGCAGCGACAGCACCGCCTCGACCTCTTGCGCGCTGTAGCCCTGTTCGCGCAGGCTGCCGGCGAGGCGCTCGTGGATGAACTCGAGCAGCGCCGCGCTCGGGTCGGTGATCAGGGTGCCGAACGTGGGCACCGCGAGCGCCACCAGCGCCGGCACGTCAAGCGGCAATGCGCGCTCCACCAGCATGCGGATCACGCCCAGCGCATGGCGGCGCAGCGCGAACGGATCGCGGTCGCCGGTCGGGAGTTGCTTGACGCCGAACAGGCCGACCAGGGTCTCGAGCTTGTCGGCCAGCGCCACCACGACGCCGACGTCGTTGCGCGGCAGCGCGTCGCCGGCGAAGCGCGGCTTGTAGTGATCCTCGATCGCCAAGGCGATGTCGTCGCCGAGGCCATCGTGCTGCGCGTAATACCGCCCCATCGTGCCTTGCAGTTCGGGGAACTCGCCCACCATGTCGGTCAGCAGGTCGGCCTTGGCGAGCTGTGCGGCGCGGTTGGCCTTTGCGGCCAACGCCTCGTCGCCAAGCGCCCGACCTATCGCCTGCGCGATCGCGCGCACGCGCAGCACGCGCTCGCCCTGCGTGCCCAGCTTGCCGTGGTAGACCACCTGGTCGAGCCCATCGAGACGGGACGCCAGCGTCTTCCTGCGGTCCTGATCGAAGAAGAACTTGGCGTCGGCCAGACGCGGGCGCACGACGCGCTCGTTGCCTTCGATGACGCGGCTCGCATCCGCCGGCCGGATGTTGCTGACGACGAGGAAACGGTTCGTGAGCGCACCCGCCGCGTCGAGCAGCGGAAAGTATTTCTGGTTCGCCTTCATCGTCAGGATCAGGCACTCGGGCGGCACCGCCAGGAACTCGGCCTCGAACCGGCACGTCAGCACGTTGGGCCGCTCCACCAGCGCGGTCACTTCATCGAGCAGCGCCGCGTCGGCGATCGGCGTGAGCTTCAAGGC
>JBDSBD010000029.1:0-8744 GCA_039921765.1 Burkholderiaceae bacterium | reverse complement strand
CGCGGCGAGGTCGGGGCGCCCGGCCATCAGGTTGCCGAGCCCGTCGAGCAGCAGGCGCACGGTCACTCCGGCTCGCGCCCGCGCGGCCAGTCGCTCGAGCACCGCGCGGCCGAGCGGATCGCGCCCGAGGATGAAGGTGCAGACATCGATCGAGTGCTCGGCGGCATCGATGGTCTGCCACAGCGCCGCCAGCGCGGCGGCACCATCAGCATGGAGGTGCAAGTCGCGGTAGGTGGTCGGTGCGCCCTGGCCGAGCGCACGCACGGTCTGCACGGCCCACGATGCATCGTGCTCGGGAACGCGCGCAATCACCGGACCGCGGCCGCGCGGGCGCGCCAGCTTGCGCGACCCGAACAGCAGGAACGCCTGCAGCGCGAGATAGGGAATGAGCAGGATGAACAGCACCCAGGCGATCGCGGCGGTCGGGTGCCGGCGCTGCTGCAGCACGTGCGCGGTGACCACGTAGAGCAGCACCGCCAGCAGCGTCACCAGGCCGTGCAGGGTCAGCCAGTAGGCGAGGCTCAGACCGTGAATCATGGGCGCGACGTTAACCGATGCGACGCGCCGAACGCGTGTCGCCCTATCCCGGTGCCGCCGACGCGCTCGAACCCGGTGGCGGCGGCACCGGCGGTGGCGCAGGCGATGGCGATGGCACCGGTGAAGCCGAAGGTCGTTCCAGCTCGGACTCGGGATCGACGATCAGATACTGCTCCATCAGTTCGAAGAAACGGTCGTAGAACTGGGCCGCCGTGACGGTCTCGCTGGCGACCTTGACCAGCGCTTCATCGCTGGAGGTGAACGGCAGCGACAGCGAGCCGATCGCCCCCACGCCCAGACTTGCCGAGTTGTTGCTCTTCTTCAGTGCGTAGCGGTCCTGCAGCGCACTGACGAAGGCGATCGTGCTGCGCTCGCTTTCCCGGGCGCAGGAGATGCGGAACTCGATCTGGATGTGGGTTTCGAGACCCGGCTGAAAGCTCTTGCGACCACCCACCTGGTCGGACGTGGCCATGCTGATCAGGTAGCCCTGGCTCAGCAAGGCGCGCCGCGCCGCCTCACAGGTCTGGGCTTCGGGGGCGGCAAAGATGCGCGAATAGGTGTCGCTCGGCGCGAACGCTTCGCGGTGGAACGGCGTCGGGCTCGAGGTCATGCAGGCGCACAGCGCCAGCGTCGGGAGCGCGGCGAGCGGCAGGCGCCAGCTTCTGAATCGGAGGTCCATCGCGGAGGGGTCGGCGCAAGCGCCAGGGCAGCGGCAGGGTATTGATCCTAAATCCTAGCGGTACACGCGGCGCCTGCGAGGAAACAAGATGCAAGCGCGCGGGCGGGCGAGCGCAGCGCAACGGCGAGGTCGGGATCGGGTGGCGCATCACTCCGGCCGGAGCGGGGCAGGGGCCGAACGGTGCAGAGAGCCCTGGCCATGGCCTGCCTGCTCCATGCATTGCATGGGTGCGTCGATCCCGCAACTCAGAGCCTGAGAGTTCCTGATTCGGCTGTTGGTTCCCGGGGCGGCGAGGAAGTCCCTACCGCCGCGGCAGAAAGGGTCTCGGTCGCTGACGTCCTCAGACGTCTCAGGCCGCGGCCGCCAGCGCCGCCGCGCGTGCCTTGGACAACGCGGCGGTGACGCCGGGCGCGCCGTGCACGACGTCGACGACGTGACCCGGCTCGAACACCACCAGCGTGTCGGCAAAGTGCTCTGCGTCATCGAGGTCGTGCGAGATCAGCACCATCGGTACGTCGAAGCGACGGCGGATGTCCTCGAGTTCGGTGCGCACGCGCGCGCGCAGCGTGGAGTCGAGTGCCGAGAACGGTTCGTCGAGCAGCAGCACATCGGGCTCGCGCACCAGCGCGCGGGCCAGCGCGACGCGCTGGCGCTGGCCGCCGGAGAGTTCGTGGGCAAAGCGCGTGCCGAGCGCGGCGATGTCGAGCGTGCGCATCATCACCGCGACCCGTTCGCGGGTGGCGTCATCGATGCGCCGCGCCAGCAGCGGCGTCAGGCCGAAGGCGATGTTGTGCTCGACGTTCAGGTGCGGGAACAGCGCGTAATCCTGGAACAGGTAGCCGATGCGGCGCTCGCGCGCCGGTACGTCGATGCGCGCGGCGCTGTCGAACAGCACGCGCTCACCCAGCACGATGCGCCCGTGGTCGGGCTTCAACAGCCCGGCCAGCATCTGCAGGGTCACACTCTTGCCCGCGCCCGACGGGCCGAACAGCACCAGCCGCTCCTGGGTCGAGGCAAAACGCGCATCGAGCGCGAAGCGCCGAGCGCCGCGGCCCAGCGTGACGCGGACGTCGACTTCGAGATTCATCGACCGTGCCTCCTCAAACGCGGCGTGGCTCGAGCAGCCGGCCCGCCGCCACCAGGATGACGATGCAGACCACCGAAATCACGATCACGAGCACGTTCGCGAGCGCGTCGTTGCCCGACTGCACCGCGTCGTAGACCGCGAGCGACAGGGTCTGCGTCCGGCCCGGGATGTTGCCGGCGATCATCAGCGTGGCGCCGAACTCGCCCATCGCGCGCGCGAACGCGAGCATCGTCCCGGCCGCGATGCCACGCATCGCCAGCGGCAAGGTGACACGCAGGAACACCTTCAACTCGCCGGCACCCAGGACCCGCGCCGCCTTCTCGAAGGTCGGGTCGACGTTCTCGAACGCCGCGCGCGCCGAGGTGAACACGAGCGGCAGCGCGACCACGCTGGCCGCCACCACCGCACCCTGCCAGGTGAACATCAGCGTGATGTCGAAATGCTGCTTGAGCCAGCCACCGAGTGGGCCGTTGGTGCCGAGCACGACGATCAGGTAGTAGCCCATCACGGTGGGTGGCAGCACCATCGGCAGCGTGAGCACGGCCTCGATCAGGCGCCGCCCACCCCAGCGCATGCGCGCGATCGCAAAGCCGAAGACGACACCCAGCAGCAGCGCGGCGGCCGTGGCCCAGGCAGCGACCTTGAGCGTGAGCCATAGCGCGCCGAGATCAACCGAGGCGAGCAGCATCGGATCCTGGAGTCATGCGCGGGGCGCCCGGATGCTCAGGGTTTCCTGAAGCCGAAGCGTTCGAACACGGCCTGCGCGGGCTCACGCTGGAGGTAGGCAATGAAGGCATCGGCCTCCTTCACGTTCGGGCTGGCGGCCACACGCGCCACCGGGTAGAGCAGCGGCTGGACCGTGGGAAACGCGAAATCGATGCGCACCGTGGCCGCGTCGATCTTCGCGTCGGTGCGGTACACCAACCCGGCATCGACCTCGGCACGGCTCACGTAGTTGAGCGCCTGGCGGACGTTCTCGGCGAACACGAGTTTGGGTACCAGGTCTGCCCACAGCCCGTCACGCTCCAACGCCTCCTTGGCATAGCGACCCGCCGGCACGCTCGCCGGTGAGCCGACCGCGATGCGCCGAATCGCATCACCCTTCAGATCGGCCGCTGCCTTCAAGTGGGCCGGCGCGGAGCGCGGCGAGATCACCAACATCTGGTTGGCGACGAAGTTGGCGCGCGAGCCCACGTCGATGAGGTTGCGGGCCTGGGCCCGGTCCATCGTGGCCAGGTCGGCACTGGCAAAGACGTCAGCCGGCGCGCCCTTGGCGATCTGCGCGAGCAGCGAGCCCGATGCGCCGAAGTTGAAATCGATCCGGGTGCCGGGGTGGGTGGCCTGGTAGGCGGTGCCGACCTCGCGCAGTGCGTTTTGCAGGCTCGCCGCGGCCGAGACCGTGAGGGTTTGGGCTGCAACCGAGAGACTCAGGCCGCAGCCGAACAGCAAGGCGATGAAGCGGCTGCGAACTTTCATGGCATTCGTGTCGGATGTCTTGAAGCATCGACGGGGAGGCGTTGTGTAGATTACTATACAACGACCTCGTCAGCCATCGCGTCTGCAGCCCGCCTTCGCGCGAGTACCCACCACCATGCCGCGTTCTCCCTCTGCTTCGAAGAAGCCCGCCGGAGCGGTCTCTCCGAAGGCATCGGTGACGTCGGCGCGCGTTGCCCCATCCGCGCGTGCGGCCAGGCCCGACACTTCCGCGAGTGCCCGTGTACGCGCCTTCGGCGCAACCCTCGCCAAGCCGCCACCGAGCCGGTCCGTGGTTCGGTCTGCCGTCAAGGCCCCGCCAACCGCAGCGCTCGACGGTGCGCTCTGGTTGCGACACGGCGGTCAGGCGCTCGGTGGCGCCGACCGCGTCGCGCTGCTCGAGGCGATCGGCGCGCACGGCTCGATGACCCATGCTGCGCGCGCGGTCGGTATCAGCTACAAGACCGCGTGGGAGCGCGTGCAGGGCATGAACAATGTCGCCGCGCAGCCGCTGGTGGCGCGCAGCGCGGGCGGCGCGGGCGGCGGTGGCACCACGCTCACGCCGTACGCGATCGAGCTGATCGGGGCTTTTCGCGAGCTCGAGCAGGCCCACGCGCAGATGCTCGGGCGTTTGTCGAAGTCGCTCGCCCAGCCCGGTGCGGTGTTGCAGACGCTCGCGGCCTTGGGCCTGCGCACCAGCGCGCGCAACCAGCTCGCCGGCACGGTCACGAAGATCGAGCGCGGCGCTGTCAACGCCGCGGTCGAGCTCGGCCTGCCGGGGGGAGGCGACCGCGTTCACGCCACGCTGACCCTGGGCTCGCTGCGCGAACTCGGGCTGAAGAAGGGCGTGCATGCGGTCGCACTGATCAAGGCGCCGTCGGTGTTTCTCGCGCCCGGTGACGGTGCGCCGCAGCTCTCGGTGCGCAACGCGCTCGCCGGCACCGTCACCAAGGTTGTGCGCGGCGCCGTCAACACCGAGGTCCAGGCCTGCCTGCAGGGCGGCCAGACGATGGTGGCGATGGTCAGCCTGGAGAGCAGGCAGCGCCTGGGCCTGCGCGCCGGTGCGCCGGTGCGGCTGGTGTTTCAGGAGAGCAGCGTGATTCTTGGGGTGGCTTGATTCAAGACGCCTTCAGACGGCGTGAGCCGAGCGCCGGATTTCCACTGGCAAACCGGCCTCAAACGTTGCTCGTCGCTCGCACTTCCTCGATCGTCGTCACCCCCGCCAGCACCTTGTCGATGCCATCCTGGCGCAGGCTGCGCATGCCTTGCGTCATCGCCAGGTGCTGCAGCACTTCGGCGCGGGCGCCAGTCTGGATCAGGTGGCGCAGCTCGCGCGTCACGACCATCATCTCGTGCAGGCCGGCGCGGCCCTTGAAGCCGGTGTGGTCGCAGGCCTTGCAGCCGGTGCTCTTGTGCAGTACGAGCCGGCCGTCGCGGCTGTTGTGCTGGGTCCAACCGGCCAGGACCTCGTCGCGGCTCATCAAGGGCTCCTTGCTGCCGAACGCGTGCAGGTAGTCGGCGAGCAATTCGTCGATCTCGTCCGGCGAGGCAATGCGGCTCTTGCGGCATTCGGTGCACAGGCGGCGCACCAGGCGCTGCGCCAGCACCGCGAGCAGCGAGTCACCGAAGTTGAAGGGGTCCAGCCCCATGTCGAGCAGCCTTGTGACGGTCTCGGGTGCGCTGTTGGTGTGGAGTGTCGACAGGACCAGGTGGCCGGTCAACGAGGCCTCGACCGCCATCTGCGCGGTCTCGGTGTCGCGGATCTCGCCGACCATGATCACGTCGGGATCGGCGCGCAGGAAGGCGCGCAGTGCCTTTGCGAAGGTCCATTCGATCTTCGGGTTGATCTGGACCTGGCGCAGCCCGGGCTGGGTGATCTCGACCGGGTCTTCGGCGGTCCAGATCTTGCGCTCGGGCACGTTGATGTGGCTGAGCGCCGAGTGCAGCGTGGTGGTCTTGCCCGAACCGGTCGGGCCCACGCACAGCACCATGCCGTAGGGGCGCTCGATAGCGGTCTTCAGTTGCGCGAGGATCGGCTCCGACAGGCCGAGCCGGTCCACCGGCAACGGCTTGGCCGAAGCCAGGATGCGCATCACCACGTCCTCCAAGCCGTGGTGCGTCGGGATGGTGGCGACACGCAGCTCGAGCTTGTGCCGCGGCGAGAATTTCGCGAAGTTGATCTTGCCGTCCTGCGGCTTGCGTCGCTCGCTGATGTCGAGGTCGCACATGATCTTGACGCGCGCGATCAGCGCACTGCGATAGTTGTGCGGCAGCTCGAGGTAGGTGCGCAGCAGCCCGTCCTTGCGAAAGCGCACGCGGATCTTCTCGCGCCCCGGGTAGCTCTCGATGTGCACGTCGGAGGCGCCGTCCTTGTGCGCCTCGATGATCATGTTGTTGAGCAGGCGCACCAGCGAGTTGTCGGACTGCTCGATCGGCCGGTCGTCGTCGCCGATTCGCTCCTGGCCTTCCTTTTCCAGCGTCTCGACCAGTTTGTCGGTGTCGCTCAGGTCGAAGGGGATGGGCGCGGCCGGGTCGTCGGACGCGTAGCGTGTGTTGGCCGCTGAACCGATCTTCTCGTAGGCGGTGCGCAGCACCGATTCGATCGAGCGGCTGTGCGCGAGCACCGGCACCACCTTCATCTGGGCGCTGAACTCCACCTCCTCGACGGCGCCATGGCGCCGCGCCGGGTCGTCGAGCGCTACCACCAGCCGACCGTCGCGCACCAGCAGCGGCACCACCTCGAGGCGCGAGGCGACCGCGTAGTCGATCTTGCGCAAGGCCTCGGCCTCGATCGGGAACGCATCCACATCGACCAGCGGAAAGCCCATCTTGCGGGCGAGTGCCAGCTGCAGATCTTCGCGCGAGACCATGCCCATGCGCACCAACAGCTCGCCAAGCGGGACGCTGCGGTCGGTCTGCTGCTGCGCGAGTGCCTCCTGCAGTTGCGCCGTGGTGATCATGCCGAGCGACAGGAGGGCCTCGCCGATGCGCACCATCGGCATGCTCGCCTGGCGCTCGAGCGCGGCCAGCAGTTGCTCGGACGTGACCACCTGGCGCGTCACCAGGATGTCGCCGATCTTCTGTTCACGCAACGTGAGCTGCACTTCCTCGGCCTGCTCGATCTGCTGTGCGGTGGCACTGTGCTGCTCGACCAGCAGCTCGCCGATGCTCGAGCCGATCTCGAAGCGGCTGTAGGTGCTGCGTGGCACGAAGCTGCGCAGCACGCTGCCGTCGTCGTCGTCGATCGCGTCGGCTTCGGCGCAGGGCGGGAACAGGAACAGGCCGAATTCGTTCTCGACGTGACCGACGGTTTCGCCGGTGTACTCGGCGCCGCTGCGCAACGTGAGCTGGTACAGCGAGCGCGCGCGGTGTCCGAGCAGCTCGGCGTGCGGGTCGCCGGTCGAGGGCCGCGTCGGTTTGAGCGGGGTGGTGAGGGTGAGCGTGCGGAACTGCTCGAAGCGCAGCGGCAGCGTGGTGCGTGCCGGCGGCAGTTGCACGTGGGCCACACCTTCCTCGGGCACGAAGAAGGTGAGCCGGCCCTGGGTGTGCGTGTCGTTCAGACCGACGATCTCGCACGGCAGAGGGTCGGTCTGGGGGGTGGCGAGAGGGTAGCTGGCGTACGGTGGGGTGGGCCAGAGGAAAGAGTGGCTGCTGAGCCTGCCGGCGTCGTCGGCCGCAGGGCTCGCGATGGGCTGTCGGCTGACCGGCTTCAGGCGTGGCTGGACGGGCGACTCGAGGCCGATGGGTCGGTCCGGGAGGGTCAGCAGTTTCGGCATCGCAGTCGGCTTTCGCTCAGGCCTGTGCGGAGCCCGGTGCGGGCGCGTGTGGCGACAGACCTTTTCGCTCACGCATGGTGGCGCGAATGACGGGGGTGCAATGCGTCGAAATGAGGGTCGGTGACACGCCTGTTCATGGGCCCGCGCACCGTGCACTGAGCATGCCGTTGGCGCCTGGTGGACGGTTCATCGAGCGGCCCTCAGCGGGTGGCGAAGCCCCTCAGCGCCCCCTCATCTGGTTGGGCAGAAAGGTCACGAGCTCCGGGAACGCATACAGCAGCCCGACCATCAGCGCCATCAGCATGAAGAACGGCAACGCCGCCTTCGCGATGTAGACGATGCTGCGCCGTGTCATGCCCTGCAGCACAAAGAGATTGAACCCGACCGGTGGCGTGATCTGCGCCATCTCGACCACGATGACGACAAAGACGCCGAACCACAGTGTGTCGATGCCGGCGCTCTGCACCGTGGGCATGATCACGCCCATCGTCAGCACCACCATCGAGATGCCGTCGAGAAAGCAGCCAAGCAGCATGTAGAACAAGGTCAGCGCGATGATCAGCTCGAACTTGCTCAGCCCGAGCGTGGCAATCCATTCGGCCAGGTGGCGCGGCAACCCGATGTAGCCCATGCTCAGGGTCAGGAACGCGGCCCCCGCGAGGATCAGTGCGATCATGCAATACAGCCGCGTCCCGCCCATCAAGGAGTCCTTGAAGGTGCGCCAGTCGAGCGAGCCCTGCGCTGCCGACACCAGCAGCGCGCCCAGCACGCCCAGCGCCGCAGCCTCGGTGGCGGTGGCGATGCCGGCGTAGATGGAGCCGAGCACCGCGGCGATCAGCAGCACCACCGGGATCAGGCTGCTCGACTCGTGCAGCTTCTCGCGCAGGGTCATCGGCGCATCGGCGGGCGGAATCAGGTCCTTGTGACGCAACGACCAGATCGCGATCCAGCCCATGAAGATCAACGCCAGCAAAGCCCCTGGAATGATGCCGCCGATGAAAAGCTGCGAGATCGAGACGTCGGCCGAGACACCGTAGACGATCATGATGATGCTGGGCGGGATCAGCAGGCCCAGGGTGCCGGCGCCGGCGAGCGTGCCGACCGACATGATGTCGGGGTAGCCGCGTTTGCTGAGCTCGGGCAGGCTCATCTTGCCGATGGTGGCGCAGGTGGCCGCGCTCGAGCCCGACAC
>JBDSBD010000028.1:0-4566 GCA_039921765.1 Burkholderiaceae bacterium | reverse complement strand
ATCACGTGCGCGCTGTGTCATTCGACCGTCTCCAAGGATGTGCATGTCAAGGCGGGCGGCACCACCGACCTTGCCGGCATCGTGGGTCACCGCCTCGACGGCTGGCCCAATCGCGAGTTGCAGCCAGGGACCATCATTTCGCTGTCTCCGGCACTCACGCCGGGACAGAAGGCCGAATATGCTTCATGGGCGACGGACTTCGGGCCCGGCTTCTACGATCCGCGCATCAACGTGAACACCGACCCGGGCAGCAATCCCGCAGTCGGTTCCGACATCGACGCCAACATCGCGGCTTACAAGGCGGCCGGCGGCATTCCGGTCGTGATTCCGCCGGCTTTCGGTCTGGCGGGATTGAGCAAGGGCATCTTCACCGGCGATGGCGACACCGCCCACGAACCCGCGGGCCCCACGTCTTACTGGAACCGCTATGTCGGGGTCGCGCAGATGCACGGTCACGGCACGTTCTTTGACGAGCGGCTCATCATCAACGGCAAACCACTGAACGTGGACCACCGCGTGGCAGGCGACGATCTGATCACCGCCATCCTGCCGCAGCTGGAGGCCTACCAGTGGTCCATTGCGGCGCCGGCGCTTGCCGCGAACGCAACCCAGTGGAACGTTGCGTCCGACCTCGATGCCTCGGCCGTCACACGCGGCAAGGCCGTGTTCGAAGGTCAGGCGAAATGCTCGACCTGTCACAGCGGCTCGTCGTTCACCGATGTGGACACGTTCGGCCTGCATCCGGCCAGTGCCAGCGTCGCGCTCGACAAGAACTACATCAAGTTCTCCGCGACCCAGCAATGGCGCACCACTCCGCTCAAGGGCATCTGGCTGCACGCACCGTATTTCCATGACGGCTCGGGCGCATTGAATACCGCGACCGGCAAGTGCAAGGACGGCTCCGACATCGGCAGCCTGGCGGGCGCAACCGACCGGGTGCGCCAGGATCTGGCGTGCGTGGTGAACCGTTACAACGACCCGACCGAGCTCAACCTCGGGTTGAACGACAGCCAGCGCGTCGATCTCGTGGAATACCTGAAGTCGCTCTGACCCCGATGCTCCCGGGTGGCACCCTCGTGACTTTCGCGGCAACGGGCCGCGGTCGCGATGGTCTGCCACCCCGGGAGCAGACCTCCATGCTTTCCGCCACCGACCTTGCCTGCTCCCGCGGTGAACGACGCCTGTTCGGGTCGGTGAACTTCGCGCTCGATGGCGGTGACTGGCTCCACGTCAAGGGCGAGAACGGCGCCGGCAAGACGACGCTGCTGCGCACGCTGATCGGCCTGTCGCCGCCGGACGCCGGCAGCATCTGCTGGCGCGGCACCGACACCCGCGAATGTGCCGAAGCGTTCCGACGCGCCTTCGTCTACCTGGGTCACCCGTCGGCGCTCAAGGACGAGCTGACTCCGCTCGAGAACCTGCGCCTGGCCTTTGCCGTCGACGGCCTGGGCGCTGACGAGGCGCACCTGCTCGACGTGCTGCGCCGGATCGGCATGCACGGCCGCGAGGAACTGCCGTGCCGAGCACTGTCGGCTGGCCAGAAGCGGCGCGTGCTGCTGGCGCGGCTGCTGCTGCGCCCCACCGACCTGTGGGTCCTCGATGAGCCGTTCAGCGCGCTCGATGCCTCCGGCATCAAGCTGCTGAGCGCATTGATTGCGAGCCACCTCGACAGCGGCGGCATGGCCGTGATGACGAGTCACCAGGACATGCCGCTGCCCGCGGGTCGGGAGCTTGCGCTGTGAACGCGCTGGTCGTCAGTCTGAACCGAGACCTGCTGCTGGCCGGCCGGCGCCGCGGCGAAGTCCTGACCGCGCTGTTCTTCTTCGTCGTCGTGACCACGCTGTTTCCGCTGGCCATCGGTCCGGAGCCGGCGCTGCTCAAGCGCATCGGCCCGGGGGTGCTGTGGGTCGCCGCGCTGCTGGCGACCCTGCTCGGGCTGCCGCGCCTGTTCGCCGCCGACCATGCCGACGGCACGCTCGAGCAGATGGCGCTGTCGTCACAGTCGTTCGCGCTGCAGATGGCCGGCAAGGTCGCCGCGCACTGGCTGCTCTGCGGATTGCCGCTGGTGCTGCTCGCGCCACTGCTCGGATTGCAGTTCGGCCTCGGTGCGGGCGAACTCGGCGTGCTGACGCTGTCGCTGCTGATCGGCACGCCGCTGCTCAGCCTGATCGGCTCGATCGGCGCCGCGCTGACGCTCGGCGTGCGCGGCGGTGGCGTGCTGCTGTCGCTGCTGGTGTTGCCGCTGTTCATTCCGGCGCTCGTCTTCGGCGCCGGTTCGGTCGAGGCCCAGTCCGCCGGGCTCGACGTCGCCGGGCACCTGTCGATCCTCGGCGCGATGCTGGCGCTGGCACTGTTCTTCGCACCGTGGGCGACAACCTCGTCGCTGCGGATTGCACTGGAGTGAGCATGCGAGGAGACCGTATCCGCGCCTTTCGCTACGCCTCGCCGGCGACCTTCTATCCGCTGGCCACGCGGTTGCAGCCATGGTTCGTCGCGCTGGCGATCGGCCTGGCCGCGATCGGCCTGTGGATCGGCCTGTTCGTCGCGCCGATCGACGCTCAGCAGGGCCAGGGCTACCGCATCATCTTCGTGCATGTGCCGGTGAGCTGGATGTCGATGTTCCTGTACTGCGTGATGGCGTTCTGGGCCGCGGTCGGGCTGGCGTTCAACATCCGTCTCGCAGCCATGGCGGCCTCGGCGATCGCGCCGACCGGTGCGCTGTTCGCATTCCTGTCGCTTGTCACCGGCTCGCTCTGGGGCAAGCCGATGTGGGGCACCTACTGGGTCTGGGACGCGCGCCTGACGTCCGAGCTGATCCTGCTCTTTCTGTACCTCGGCTTCATCGCGCTGCAGGCCGCGATCGACGACCCGCGGCGCGCCGACAAGGCCGGTGCGATTCTGGCGCTGGTCGGCGTCGTCAACATTCCGATCATCTATTTCTCGGTCAGCTGGTGGAACACGCTGCACCAGGGCGCGTCGGTGTCGATGACGAAGTCGCCGTCGATGGCGCAGACGATGCTGTGGGCGATGTTGATCATGGCGCTCGCCTTCTGGATGTATTCGATCGCCGTTGCGCTGGCGCGGCTGCGCATCATCGTCCTCGAGCGCGAGAGCCAGTCGGATTGGGTGCGTCATGCCGTGGCATAGCGCAGCCGAATTCTTCGCGATGGGCGGCTACGCGCTCTACGTGTGGGGCAGCTTCGGGCTGTGTGCCGTGGCGATGCTCGCCGAGCCGCTGCTGCTGCGGCGCCGGCGCCGTCAGGTCGAGCACGCGCTGCGTCGCCGCCGCGCCGCCGACGACGCGCCGGCAACCAGGCCCTGGAGCGCGAACCACCTCGAAGAAGGTACCCGATGAAGCCGCGCACGAAACGCCTCGCCATCATCCTCGGCGGCCTCGCCAGCTTCGGCGTGGCGACCGCGCTGGTGTTGAACGCACTGAACAGCAACGTCGCCTTCTTCTTCACGCCGACCCAGGTCGACGCCGGCGAAGCGCCGAGGGCGCGCGACTTCCGGGTCGGAGGGCTGGTCAAGCCGGGGAGCCTGCAACGCCAGCAGATGACGGTGCGCTTCGTCATCACCGACACCGCGCGCGACATGCCGGTGCGCTACACCGGCATCCTTCCCGACCTGTTCAAGGAGGGCAAGGGCGCGGTCGCGCAGGGCCGGCTCGACGAGCGCGGTGACTTCGTCGCCAGCGAGGTGCTCGCCAAGCACGACGAAAACTACATGCCACCCGAAGCGCAGCACGCGATCGACGTGGCGCAGGGAAAGCGCAAGCCATGACGCCGGAACTCGGTCACCTGGCGCTCATCCTCGCGCTGCTGGTCGCGCTGGTGCAGGGCGTGCTGCCGATCGTCGGTGCGCAGCGCGGCCACGCCGGCTGGATCGCGCTGGCGCGGCCGGCCGCACAGACCCAGTTCGTGCTGGTCGCGTTCGCTTTCGCCTGCCTGATGTTCGCCTTCGTCAGCAACGACTTCTCGGTGCTGTATGTCGCCGAGCACTCGAACTCGAAGCTGCCGACGGTGTACCGCGCGGCTGCCGTATGGGGCGGCCACGAAGGTTCGCTGCTGCTCTGGCTGCTGATGCTCAACGGCTGGACCCTGGCGGTCAGCCTGCGGTCGCGCCAGTTGCCGCGGACGATGGTGGCGCGGGTGATCGGCGTGCTCGGCCTGGTTGCCACCGGCTTCCTGCTGTTCATCCTGATGACCTCGAATCCGTTCGACCGCCTGCTGCCGGCGGCGCCCGACGGCCGCGACCTGAACCCGCTGCTCCAGGACCCGGGCCTGGTGTTCCACCCGCCGATGCTCTACATGGGCTATGTCGGCTTTTCGGTCGCCTTCGCGTTCGCGATCTCGGCGCTGCTCAGCGGCCGGCTCGACGCAGCCTGGGCGCGCTGGTCGCGGCCGTGGACGACGCTCGCCTGGATCTTCCTGACGCTGGGCATCGCGCTCGGCTCGTGGTGGGCCTACTACGAGCTCGGCTGGGGCGGCTGGTGGTTCTGGGACCCGGTCGAGAATGCGTCGTTCATGCCGTGGCTGGTCGGCACCGCGCTGATCCATTCGCTCG
>JBDSBD010000027.1:0-3718 GCA_039921765.1 Burkholderiaceae bacterium | reverse complement strand
GCCAGCGCTTGAAGCGGCGCTCCGGCGACAGCGGCACGCCCGGCGTCAACGCTTCGGGGTGCAACCCCCACTCGTTGGCAATCATCTCGAAGCAACCTGTGTAGCCGTACATCCGCGCCGCTGGCTCGGCACCGCAGAAATAGGCCCAGGTGCCGTCAGTGACGAAGTTGACGTGGGTCGGGTCGTGAAACGCTTCGGCTCGCGGAAACGCTGGCGTCACCGCGTAGAAGCGCCCATTCGGCTTGAGCACGCGATGGATTTCGCTCATCAGCTCGACGAACGGGAAGCGCGTGGCGCGCCCGTCGGGCGTTACGAGCACGCGCGGCACATGCTCGAGAAAATCAAACGCCGAAATCGAATCGAAACTTGAAGCCGCGTGCGGGATGGGCTCGAGACTCAGGTTCGCACTCTTGAACAGGTGAGGGTCGATATGGGGCGGCAACGCGATGTCGATGCCATGGGCCTCGTCGCACTGGTAGGGGTTGCGCGGCATCGGTCCGCAGCCGAGGTCGAGGTGGCGTGTCATCATGGCGTCAACGGTATTCGATCTTGCCGTCGCGATGCACCATGTGCAGCGTCAAGCCATGGCGTGCGTGCTCGTCGCGGACCCAGCGTGCGGTCCGGGCCTTGCGCTCGAATTTCGCCCTTTGCCGGCCCCACCAGTCCAGCCCGAGCTTGGCGTAGAGATAGTGGTGGTCGCCGAACTCGTTGACGCCTTGTTCCTTCTTCATCGCCTTCTGGGTGATCGAGCCGAAGTGGTGCAGCAGTGCGTCGCCGACCGTACCGACCGCGATGCCGTTATTCCGGCAGCGGGCCAGGAACTCGGCGTCTTCGCGGCCGAACAGGAGGCGGTCGGTGTCGAGGAAGCCGATGCGGTGGAATACGCTGCGCTTGACCGAGAAGCACACGCCGTGGAACCAGGCGCGCCGCACCGTGCCGGCCATCTTGCGCAGGAACTCGGTGGTGAACGCGTTCAAGTCGTAGTCGAGTTCGAACTCGACCATTGACGGGCTGACGACCTCCAGCGCCTCGCGTTCGGCCGCCGCAATCTGCGCCTCGATGAAATTGTGCGCGCAGACGATGTCGTTGTTCAGCAGCACGACCCAGCCGCCATCCGACAGCATCGCGCCCTGGGTCCAGGCGCCACCGCAGCCGAGGTTTACCGCGTTGCGCACCGAACGCAGATCGGGGCGCGACGCGAGCCATGCCGGCGTGCCGTCGGTGCTGCCGTTGTCGATGACGAGCAGCGCGTCGGGTGCCACGCCGTGGGCGAGCAGGCTGCTCACGCATTGCTGCGTGTAGTGCAGCTGGTTCAGGACCGGGATGACGACCGTGTAGCTCATCGAGCCTGCCGCCCCGAAGGCACTGTCGGGCATTGCACCGAACGCGCCACCGGTTGCATCACTTTGCCGCGCCCCTCGGCACCCGCCCCATCAGATAGAACTCGTCGTTCGGCCGCATCGAGATTGCATTGGCCATGCGGTTGGACAGACCGAAGAACGCGGTGATGCCGGCGATGTCCCAGGCGTCCTCGTCACTGAAGCCGTGCTCACGCAGCGCCGCAAAGTCAGCCTCGCCGATCTCGTGCGACGCGTTGCACACCTTCATCGCGAAGTCGAGCATCGCGCGGCGCCGCGGTGTGATGTCGGCCTTGCGATGGTTCACCGCCACCTGGTCGGCGATCAGCGGGTTCTTCTCGTAGATGCGCAGGATTGCGCCGTGCGCGACCACGCAGTACAGGCAGTGGTTGGCAGCACTGGTGGTGACGATGATCATTTCCTTGTCGGCCTTGCTCAGGCCCGATTCGCGCAGCAGCAATGCGTCGTGATAGGCGAAGAAGGCACGGAACTCGTCGGGCCGGTGCGCGAGCGTGAGGAAGACGTTGGGCACGAAGCCGGCTTTCTCCTGCACCGCGAGGATCTTGCTGCGGATGTCCTCCGGCAGGTTCTCGAGCGCAGGCACCGGGTAGCGGCTGATCGGGAGGGCGGAATCTTTCATGGGTCAACTCCGAAATTGAAGGGCGTGAAGCCGAGCGTACAGGCCGCCGAGCGCCAGCAGCTCGGCATGGGTACCTTGCTCGATGATGCGCCCCGCGTCGAGCGCGACGATGCGGTCGGCGCGCTCGATGGTGGACAAGCGGTGCGCGATCACCAGGCTGGTACGGCCTTTCATCAAGGTGTGCAGCGCCTGCTGCACCAGCCGCTCGGATTGCGAATCGAGCGCCGAGGTGGCCTCGTCAAGGATCAGGATGGGCGCGTCCTTGTAGATGGCGCGCGCGATCGCCAGGCGTTGGCGCTGGCCGCCCGAGAGCTCGCTGCCGTTGTGGCCGATCATCGAGTCGATGCCGAGTGGCAGGTTTTCAGTGAAGCCGAGCAGGTTGGCGCCTTCGAGCGCGTTGCGCACGCGCGCCGGGTCAACGTCGGCGCCGAGGGCCACGTTGGCCGCCACCGTGTCGTTGAACAGGATCACGTCCTGGCTGACGAGTGCGAACTGGCGCCGCAGCGCCGCCATGTTCCACTCCGAGAGCGGCGTGCCGTCGAGCCGGATCGTGCCGCTGCTCGGCTCCAGGAAGCGCGGCAACAGGTTCACCAGCGTCGACTTGCCCGCGCCCGACGGGCCGACCAGAGCCACCGTTTCGCCGGCATGCAACTCGAGGCTCACATCGTCGAGTGCCGGCGCCGTGTCGTCGCGATAGTGCAGCGAAATGCTGCAAAGCTCGACCCGGCCTGCCGAACGGCCGGGGTCGAACTGCCCGCCAGCTTCGGCCGGTGTCGCGTCGATCAGCTTCACGCCGCGGTCGAGCGCGGCCAGGCCGCGGGTGATCGGCCCGGTGATCTCGGACAAGTGCTTGATGGGTGCGATCAGCATCAGCATCGCGGTGACGAACGAGACGAAGCCGCCGACCGAGCTGCCGGTCTTGCCGGCCTGCCACAGCGCCATCACGATGACCGCCGAAAGCGCGCACGCGGCGAGCACCTGGGTGATCGGCGTCATCGTTGCCGACGCCACCACCGATTTGACCGACAGGCGCCGCAGCAGGTCACTGACCTTGCCGAAACGCTCGCTCTGGCGTACCTCGCCAGCATGCAGCCGCACGCTGCGCCAGGCGAGCACGTTTTCCTCGACCACGTAGGCGAGCTCGTCGGTCGCCTTCTGGCTCTCGAGCGTGATGCGGTGCAGCCGCTTGCTGAGGATGCGCATCGTCAGCGTCACGGGTGGAAACAGCACGGCAACGAACAGCGTGAGCTGCCAGTTCTCCCACAGCAGGTACGCGAGCAACGCCACCAGCGTGAGCGAATCGCGTACCAACGCCTTGAGCGAGTAGACGAGCTGGGTGGCACCGTTCTGGATCTCGAACGTGACGGTGTTGACCAGGCTGCTCGCGGTGTTGCGGCTGAACAGGGCCGGCTGGGCATCCAGCAGACGCGCAAACATGGCCTGGCGCAGATTCAGCATGCCCCGGCTCGCGGCCCAGGCCAGGCCGTACTCGGCCACGAAGCCGGCGGCGCCGCGCACCGCGAACAGCCCGATGATGGCCACCGGCACCAGCCAGAGCGAGAACGTGCGGTCCTGGAAGCCGCTGTCGAGCAGTTGCTTGAGCAGACGCGGGATCAAGGGCTCGGTGGCCGCGGCGATGGCCGAGGCGATGAACGCCAGCACGAGCCCGAGGATGGTGTTCTTGAAATACGGTGCGATGCGCCGAACGCGGGCCGACAGC
>JBDSBD010000026.1:0-11088 GCA_039921765.1 Burkholderiaceae bacterium | reverse complement strand
CGCTGTACGACGCGCTGCACGACCTGATGGGCGCGGACAAGGTCGCGCGCGCGTTCGAGCGCGGCACGCTCGAGATCGCGCCGCTCGCGTTCATGCGCGGGCGCACGTTTAACCATGCGTTCGTGATCCTCGACGAGGCGCAGAACACCACGCCCGAGCAGATGAAGATGTTCCTCACTCGCATCGGCTTCGGTTCGAAGGCGGTGGTCACCGGCGACGTGAGCCAGATCGACCTGCCGCGCGGCAGCGGCAGCGGCCTGATCGACGCCGCGCAGGTGCTCGAGCGCGTGCCCGGCATCGCCATCACACGCTTCACTTCGGCCGACGTGGTTCGCCATCCGCTGGTGGCGCGCATCGTCGAGGCCTACGACGCGGCCCGGCCCGGCGATGCCTGACCAGCCCAAGCCTGGCGCGCGTCGGCCGAGTCGGCCGGCCTCCACCGGCGGCGCGCAGGCCTCGGTGCGTTCAACGGACGCAAGCCGGCGCCGGCGTGGAGTCGCGCCGGACACGTCTCGCGCGGCGCTGATCTTGTCACTGCAATTCGCCGACACCGGCGATCGCGCCGTGCTGCCGCGCCACCGGGTGGCGCGCTGGATCCGCGCCGCGCTCGACGGGCCGGCCGAGATCACCGTGCGCGTCGTCGATGCCGACGAAGGCCGCGCGCTGAACCGCGACTACCGCGGTCGCGACTACGCCACCAACGTGCTCACGTTCGACTACAGCCACGCCCCCCAGGTGGTGGCCGACCTGGTGCTGTGCGCGCCGGTGGTGCGCGCCGAGGCCCTCGAGCAGGGCATCGCGCTCGAGGCGCACTACGCGCACCTGCTGGTGCACGGCACGCTGCACGCGCAAGGCCATGACCATGAACTCGAAGCCGAGGCGCGCGTGATGGAGGCGCGCGAGAGCGCCGTGCTGCGCGTGCTCGGTTTCGCCGACCCCTACGCCTGACGCGGCGCACGCGCCGGCCACAGCACCGAGCCGATCGCCGCCAGGATCAGCGCGATCGCGGCACCGTCCTGCCAGTGCAACTGCTCGCCCAGCCACCACGCGCCCGCCAGCGTGCCGAGCACCGGGATCAGCATCACCGACAGGGTCGAGGCGATCGGCGGCAGACTGCGCGCGAGGATCAACCAGATCGGCTGCGCGACGCCGATGATCACGACGGCATTGAAGATCATGCCGAACCAGGCCACCGGCGCCGGTGCCGACCAGCGATCGCGCTCCAGCACGACCGCCATCACGGTCATCACCACCATCGTCCCGAGCGTCATCCAGAACACCAGCGCGAGAGTGGGCACGGTGAGGCGCGTGTGGCGCAGCTGCTGGGTCCCCAGGGCCCAGAAAGCGGCTGCCACCAACATGCCGATGGCGGCCCACGGCTGGCCCGCCATGATGCCGAGCTCGTGCCACAGCAACAGCCCGACGCCGAGCGCAGCGGCGCCGACGCCGGCCCATTGGCGGTTTGCGAGACGCTGGCCATACAGCCACATGCCGAGCACCGCGGAGAAGACCGGCATCGTGTAGCCCAGGATCGCCGCGCGTCCCGACGACAGCGACTGCAGCGAGAGCATCATCAGCACGTACCAGACCAGCATGTTCGTGACCGTCAGGACGGCGACTTCGGGCCAGTGCCGGCGCGGCACGCGCAGCGGCACCTTCAGCGCGAGCGTGATCACCAGCAGCACCGGCAAGCCCAGCCACATCGAGAACGTGCGAAAGCTGAGCGGCGCGACCGAGCCGATGCTCACCTTCATCACCGGCCAGTTCAGACCCCACGCGAGCGTGAGCACGGTCAGCAGCAGCGCCTCGCGCAGGCCGATCACCGAGCGGCGGGTCGGTGGGTTCAACGCGGCCGCCCGAGGTAGCGATTGCGCCAGAAGAACCAGCTCACCGCGACCGCCAACGCGAGCATGAACAGGAACGTGAACCAGAAGCCGCGCGCACTGTGAATCAGCGGCAGGCCGACGAAGTTCATGCCGAAGAAGCCGGTCACCAGGTTCAGCGGCAGGAAGATCGCGGTCAGCACCGTGAGCGTGCGCATGATCTCGCTGGTGCGGTTGCTCTGTGCGGAAAAATGCATCTGGACCGCGTTCTCGACCGAATGTTCGAGCCGGCGCACGTGGGTGAGGACGCGCTCGATGTGCTCGAGCACGTCGCGCAGGCGCACGCGCAGGAGTTCGCGTTCGCGCAACGTGTCCGCGTCGACGTCGACGGGCAGCTCGTCCTGCGAATCGATCCACTCGGTGATCGCGGCGCGTTGGTCCTCGCAGGTGTCTTCGAGCAGGTGCAGCGCATTGCGCGATTCGAGCAGGACCGACCAGTTGCGAAAGTTGCTGCGCGGGTTGAACAAGGCCTGCTGAAGCGAGTCGAGCTGGCGCGTCAGCGTGCGGCGCAGCTCGAGGTAGCTGTCGACGATGTGGTTCACCATGCGCAGCGCCAGGTCGGCGGGGCTGGGTGGCATGCGCGCGTTGCCGCGCAGATCGGCGCCCGGCGTCTGCTGCTGCAGCCGGCTCGCAAAGAACTCGCGCACCGAACAGTCCTCGGTGTGAACGGTCAGCAGCACCCGATCGAAGACCGCGAAACCCACTGGCCGGGTGTCGAGCGTGGCCAGCGCGGCCGGTGCCGCACCGTGGCCATCGTTGGCTGGCGCGGCGTCCGGCACGCTCGCCAAGGTCAGCCGCCGAAACACCAGCAGGTCGTACCACGAGGTGTAATCGAAGTTCGACGGCAGTTGCGGGTTGAGCAGGTCGCTGACGTGCAGATCGACGATCTGGCCACCCCAGCGCTGCAGCGCGGCCTGCACCGGCGCCAGATGCGCCTCGAGCTCGTGCCTCTCGCAGCCGACCCACAGGTAGCCGCTCGCCGGCAGCGCTTCGGGCAAGGCGTCGAGCTCGCTGAGCTGGTCGCCGCGAATGTGGAACAAGCGCATGGGCGTGGCCGCGTTTGCCGCCTACGCGGACGCGATCTGGCGCGCCGCCTCGAGCGCGAAGTAACTCAGAACGCCATCGGCGCCGGCGCGCTTGAAGGCGAGCAGGCTCTCCAGCATCACCGCGTCGTGGGCCAACCAGCCGTTTGCCGCAGCGGCCTTCAGCATCGCGTACTCACCGCTGACCTGGTAGGCGAAGGTCGGCACCCTGAACTCGTCCTTGACGCGCCGCACGATGTCGAGATACGGCATGCCGGGCTTGACCATCACCATGTCGGCACCTTCGGCGAGGTCGAGCGCGACCTCGCGAAGGGCTTCGTCGGAGTTGCCCGGGTCCATCTGGTAGACGTTCTTGTTGCTTCGGCCCAGGTTCGCGGCCGAGCCGACGGCGTCGCGAAACGGGCCGTAGAAGGCGCTCGCGTACTTGGCGCTGTAGGCCATGATGCGCGTGTGGATCAGGCCGCGCGCTTCGAGCGCGTTGCGGATCGCGCCAATGCGCCCGTCCATCATGTCGCTGGGCGCGACGATGTCGACGCCGGCCTCGGCCTGCACCAGCGCCTGGCGGGTCAGCACCGCCACCGTTTCGTCGTTGAGGATGTAGCCGGTCGCATCGAGCAGACCGTCCTGGCCGTGGCTCGTGAACGGATCGAGCGCCACATCGGTCATCAGCCCGAGCTGCGGGAAGCGGCGCTTCAGCTCGCGCACCACGGTGGGCACCAGACCTTGCGGGTTGAGCGCCTCGCGGCCGTCGTCGCTCTTGAGCGCGGGTTCGAGCACCGGAAACAGCGCCATCACCGGGATGCCGAGCGCCACGCATTCTTCGGCCACCGGCAAGAGGCGATCGAGTGTGAGCCGCTGCACACCGGGCATCGAGGCCACGTCCTGGGTGATGCCATGGCCGGCGAGCACGAACACCGGCAGGATCAGGTCGCAGGCGTGCAGACGGTGTTCGCGCACCAGCGCGCGGGTGAATTCGTCGCGCCGCAGGCGGCGCGGGCGGTTGGCGGGAAAGAGCGCGGGAGTGTGCATCGGGGCGGGGCTGCGAGCGTCGCACCGGGATCCGGCGTGACGCGTGGCCTTTACAAAACTTCGTCGTTGCAACGAGGTGTCAGGCGGGCGTCACGCAGCCCAGGCAAAGCGCAATGCGTCTGCTAAAGTGGTTCACGGATGATAGCTGCAAGGTGGTCGTCCCCTGCTTTTCCTCCCTGAGCAGGTGTCTTGTGCGCGAGTCCGCGTCGAGGCATTTCGAGCCCTGGCCCCGGCCGGGGCTTTTCTTTGAGAATGTGCTGGCGCGCCGCAGCCGATAATCCACCAGATGCTCTGGGTCAAAGCCTTTCACATTGTTTTCGTGGCCAGCTGGTTTGCTGGCCTGTTCTATTTGCCGCGGTTGTTCGTCAACCTCGCCTCGGTGCCCGCCGACAGCCACGCCGAGCGCGAACGGCTGCTGATGATGGCGCGCCGGCTGTATCGCTTCACGAGCTTTCTGATGCTCCCGGCGATCGGCCTCGGACTGTGGCTGTGGCTTGCCAACATGGCGGCGTATGGCGGGGGCTGGCTGCACGCCAAGCTGCTGCTGGTGGTCGTGGCGATCGGCTATCACCATGCCTGCCGCTCGCTGCTGCGCAAGTTCGAGCGCTTCGCCAACGTGCGCAGCGAGCGCTGGCTGCGCGTCTTCAACGAAGGCGCGATCCTGCTTTTCACCGCGATTGTCGTGCTGGTGGTCGTCAAGCCGTTCTGATCCCCTGCGAGTTCGGTCGTGACGCGCCACCGCAGTTCCGCCTCGCCGCTGGCCGGCCTGTACGCAGCGTTGATCGTCTACGCGAGTCTGTATCCGTTCGCCGGGTGGCGAGACCCGGGCATCTCGCCGTGGGCCTTTCTCGCGCTGGGCTGGCCACGCTGGTGGACGTGGTTCGACCTGTCGGCCAACCTGTTGGGCTACATCCCGTTCGGCGCGCTGATCTTCGGTGCGCTGGTGCGCACCGGCTCGAAGGCGCGCCCGGCGCTGACCCTGGCGTTCGCCGGCGGGTTGGCACTGTCGCTGGCGATGGAGTGGCTGCAGAACTTCCTGCCCAGGCGGGTGTCCTCGAACGTGGATCTGGGGCTCAACGCGCTCGGCACGTTGTGCGGCGCCGTGCTCGGCTGGATGATTCATCGACACGGTGGCGTCGATCGATGGCAAGTGGCGCGCGACCGCTGGTTCATCCGCCGCAGCGCGGGCGCGCTCGCGCTGCTGCTGCTGTGGCCTGCCGGTCTGCTGCTGCCCTTGCCGGTGCCGCTGGGCGTCGGCCAGGTGCTGGCACGGGTTCAGGAGGCGATCGCCAATAGCGTCCAGGGCACCGCCATCGCACCGGCGTTCGAGAGCTGGATCGATGCCGGACTGAACCGCGCTGCACTTTCGCCGGCCGGCGAGTTCGCATTGATCGCGCTCGGGCTGCTGGCACCCTGCATGATCGCGTTCTCGGTGGCCCAGCCCGGCTGGCGCCGACTGGTGCTGGCGTTTGGCGCCGCCGCGCTGGGCGGTGCGACGACCACGCTGTCCACCGTGCTGAACTTCGGGCCCGAGCACGCGCTGGCCTGGCGCACGCCGCAGGCGCTGGCCGCGCTGGGCGTCGGCCTGTCCCTGGCGGCGCTGCTGAGCGGGGTGCCGCGACGCGCTGCCGCCGGGCTCGGGCTGATGGTCCTGACGGCGCTCGTCACCATCATCGCCCAGGCACCGGCCGATCCGTACTTTGCGCAGAGCCTGAGCCTGTGGGAGCAAGGACGCTTCATCCGTTTTCACGGTGCCGCGCGCTGGGTCGGCTGGCTCTGGCCGTACGCTGCGATCGTGTACCTGCTGGCGCGGCTCGGCGCACGCGACGAACCGGCGATACCTCCATCGATCGGCGCGGCACCCACGGGCGGCGCCGGCGAGGCTCCTAAAATGGGCGCATGAGTTACTACCAGCGCCACATCTTCTTCTGCCTGAACCAGCGTGACCATGGCGAGAACTGCTGCGCCCAGCACGGTGCGCAGGCCGGCTTCGATCACTGCAAGGCGCGGGTCAAGAAGGAAGGCCTGGCCGGCCCGGGTGGCGTGCGCGTCAACAAGGCCGGATGCCTGGACCGCTGCGCCGGCGGACCGGTCGCGGTGGTCTACCCCGAGGCGGTCTGGTACACCTATGTCGATCGGGACGACATCGACGAGATCGTCGAGTCGCACCTGAAGCACGGTCGCGTCGTCGAGCGCCTGCTGCTGGCGCCTGACGTCGGGCGCTGATCGAGACAATGAATTCGCACACACTTCGCCAGACCGTCGCCGGCCCCGCCGGTGCGATCGAGTGCGCGCTGGACGGCCCCGAAGGCGGCGCGGCACATGGCGTCGCGGTCGTGTGCCATCCACATCCGCAATTCGGTGGCACGCTCGACAACAAGGTTGCGCAGACGCTGGCGCGCGCCTTCGTGCAACTGGGCTGGCGCAGCGTGCGCTTCAACTTCCGTGGCGTCGGTGGCTCCGAGGGAACGTGGAGCGACGGCGTCGGCGAGATCGAAGACGCGCTCGCCGTGATCGAGGCCTTTCGTCCGCAAGCCGACGCGGGGTCGCAACCGCTCTGGCTCGCCGGCTTCTCGTTCGGCGCTTACATCGCGTCGCAGGCGGCCGCGCGTTTGCCCGATGGTGCCAAGGCGCAGCGTCTGGTGCTGGTCGGCCCGTCGACGCAGAAGCAGCCGCTGGGCCCGGTGCCGGCCGACACGCTCGTGATCCATGGCGAGACCGACGACGTGGTGCCACTTTCCTCGACCCTGGACTGGGCGCGGCCGCAGGCCTTGCCGGTCATTGTGTTTCCCGGCGTGGGCCATTTCTTCCACGGTCAGCTCGCCTTGCTGAAAAACGTCGTCGTGCGGGAACTGCAGCCGCGCGCAGCCCTCTGAACTGCAGCAGGGTTCGGGGGCGTCGATTCAATCCTCTGTTGCCTGCCCACCTGCCTGCTGCCCGCCACCTCGGTGCCAGGCACCGCTTCCACTCTCCGGTACTTTTCAATGAAACTGTTCCTGTCCTTCGTTCTGGCTTTCGTGTTCACCGCCGGCGCCGCCTTCGCGCAATCGCCACAACCGCCCGAGGTGGCGGCCAAGAGCTATCTGGTGCTCGACATGACCAGCAACCAGACCCTGGCCGAGCGCGATGCGGATGCGCCCGCCGATCCGGCCTCGCTGACCAAGCTGATGACGGCCTATGTGGCCTGGCAGGCGGTCAAGGACAAGAAGCTCGCGCTCGACCAGAAGCTGCCCGTGTCCAAGCGCGCCTGGGATGAGCGCAAGGAAGGCGGCTCGCTGATGTTCATCGACACCACGATGACGCCGACCGTCGATGAGTTGCTGCGCGGCGTGATCGTGGACAGCGGCAACGATGCCTCGGTGGCAATTGCCGAGGCGGTGGGCGGCAGCGTGGACCAGTTTGTCGGCATGATGAACCGGCAGGCGCAAGCCTTCGGCCTGAAGAACACCACGTTCAAGAACGTCACCGGTCTGACCGAAGCGGGCCACAAGAGCACCGCGCGCGACGTGGCGGTGGTGGCTGCGCACATCATTCGCGACTTCCCGCAGCTGTTCGCCTACTACTCGATCAAGGAATACAAGTACAACAACATCTCGCAGCCCAATCGCAACCTGCTGCTGCGCCGTGACCCCTCGGTCGATGGCATGAAGACCGGCTATACCGACGCGGCGGGTTATTGCCTGGTGGCCACCGCGCAGCGCGAATACCCGAACCTGGGCGCGAGCGGCAAGGGCCCCGGCCCGCGGCGCATCCTGACGGTGGTGCTCAACACCACGTCGATGCAGGCGCGCGCCAACGAGAGTCAGAAGCTGCTGAACTGGGCCTACCAGGCCTTCGACACGGTGCGCCTGTTCGACGACGCCAAGCCCATCGTGTCGGTGCCGGTCTGGAAGGGCAAGGAGGCCGAGGCCAAGCTCGGCGCGGCCGGTGGGTTGTTCGTCAGCGTGCCCAAGGGTGAGGGCGCCAAGCTTCATACCAAGATCGAGCGCACCGATCCGCTCGTTGCGCCGCTCGCCAAGGGCCAGCGCGTGGGCACGATCAAGGTCACCACGGCGTCGGGTGCGGCGGTGCTCGACGTGCCGCTGGTGCTGCTCGAGCCGGTCGAGCAAGCGGGCATCTTGGGTCGTGCCTGGGACTCCCTGCGCCTTTGGATCAAGTAACCTTAGCCCCTCCCGCTGGAGCCCTCATGCAAACCATCCCCGACACCCTGTGCTATCTCAATGGCGAGTACGGCCCGCTGCCCGAAGCCAAGATCTCGGTCCTCGACCGCGGCTTCATCTTCGGCGACGGCATCTACGAGGTGGTGCCGGCCTATGGCGGGAAACTTTTCCGTTTCGACGAGCACATGGCGCGGCTGAGCCGCAGCCTGGCCAAGCTGCGCATCAACAACCCGCACAACCGCGAGGAGTGGTTGGAGCGCTCGCGCAAACTGCTGGCTGCGCTGGTGCAGCAGGGCGGCGGGCCGGACCAGCTGGTCTACATCCAGGTCACGCGCGGTGTCGCACCGCGTGATCACGTGATGCCGACCGATGTCGCGCCCACCGTGTTCATGATGTGCAGCGTGATGAAGCCAGCCACGCCCGAGCAGCGCCGCCAGGGTGTGGCTTGCCTCTCGGCGCGCGACTTTCGCTGGGAGCGCGGCGACATCAAGAGCATCTCGCTGCTCGGCAACGTGCTGGCACGCCAGATGTCGGCCGACCACGGCGCGCTCGAGACCATCATGTTCCGCGACGGCTTCCTGACCGAAGCGGCGTCGAGCAATGTCTGGGTCGTGCACGAGGGTGCGGTGCGAGGCGTTCCGAAGAGCGGACATGTCCTCGAGGGCATCCGCTATGAGCTGATCCGCGAGTTGTGCGAGGAGTGCGGCATTGCCTACAACCTCACGCCGATCGCCGAGGCCGACGTGCGCGCCGCCGACGAGCTGATGCTGAGCTCGGCCACCAAGGAGGTGCTGCCCGTCACCCAGCTCGACGGCGAGGGGGTCGGCCACGGTGCACTGCGCGGCAAGCCCGGGCCGGTGTATGCAACGCTGTACGAGGCATACCAGCGCGCCAAGGCGGCGCAGGCGATCTGAGCTCTGGCTTCGTTCCCGCCATGCAAGACATCCCGCCCGAGTCCTCGCTGATCGACTACCCGTCGCAGTTTCCGATCAAGGTGCTGGGCGCCAATGTCGATGGCTTCGTGCACGCCGTGACCGCCATCGCGAAGCAGTTCGACCCCGGCTTCGACGCCGCCACGGTCGAGTTGCGCCCGAGCAAGGGCGACAAATACCTCGGCGTCACCGTCACCGTCACCGCCACGAGCCGCGTGCAGCTTGACGAGCTGTACCGCACCCTGAGCACGCATCCGATGGTGAAGGTGGTGCTGTAGGCTTGCTGCGCACGGGTGGCGGGCGTTTCGGCGTTCGCGATCTGCCGCAACTGGCCCGTTTCAAGACCGCGGCGCGACCCGCGCCCAGGTCTCGCCTTCGGAGGAATGCAATGCAGGCACGGGGCCTCGTCGAACCCATCGGTGGCATGGTGCTCGGCGCAGCTGACAAGCACGTCAACCCGCGGCCCAGGGACGTGCGGGCCTTGCGCTGAACCCACCCGCCGGGCGCGCTGGCTCGCGCGCTGGCGCGGGAAGTGCGGGTCGACGAACGCCTGCTGCGGCTCGCGGCACGGTTGCAAGTCGGTGTGGGCGACTCCGACACCACTGCAGCGGACCGGGCCCGGCGCTTTGGTCCGGCCTGAGGCCTTGATGGTTGCAGCCGTGCAGATGCTGGGCCGGGTGGAGTACGCCCCGACGATCGACGCGATGCGTGCCTTCACCGAGTCGCGCGACGCAGCCACGCCCGACGAGATCTGGATCTGCGAGCACCCGGGTGTCTACACCCAGGGCGTGGCCGGCAGGCCCGAGCATGTCTTGAATCCGCATGGCATCCCGGTCGTGCCCACCAACCGCGGCGGGCAGGTCACCTACCACGGGCCGGGCCAGGTCGTGGCTTATCCGCTGCTCGATCTGCTGCGCCTGGGAATCTACGCCAAGGAATACGTCTTCCGGCTCGAGCAGGGCGTGCTGCAAACGCTCGCGCAGTTCGGCGTCACCGGGCACCGCGTGGCGGGGGCGCCGGGAATCTACGTGAAGCTTGCCGATCCGTTCGGCCACGCCGCACTGACCGGGCCGCGCCGCGACCGGTTCGACGGCCTGGGCAAGATCGCCGCGCTGGGCATCAAGGTGAGCCGGCATCGCACCTACCACGGCGTCGCGCTCAACGTCGCGATGGACCTGCAACCCTTTGCCGGCATCAACCCTTGCGGCTATGCCGGGCTGCAGACCGTGGACCTTTCTACAATCGGCGTGCGGGCGACGTGGGACGAGGTGGCCGACGCGCTGAGCCGCAGGCTCGCGCTGGGCCTGAGTCCCTGATCGACCCGGCGCGAGCCCTCCGACAGCGTTAACAGGCCCTAGCCCCCATGACCACCAGCATCCCGACCTTCGAGGCGGCGCCCGCCGCCACCTACGACGCCACCGCAAAGCAGAAGGCGCAGGCCAAGACGGCCCGCATCCCGATCAAGATCGTGTCGTCGGCGCAGGCCTTGAAGAAACCCGAGTGGATCCGGGTCAAGGCGGCATCACCGAACACGCGTTTCTACGAGATCAAGCAGATCCTGCGCGAGCACAAGCTGCACTCGGTGTGCGAGGAGGCCTCGTGCCCGAACATCGGTGAGTGCTTCGGCAAGGGCACGGCTACCTTCATGATCATGGGCGACAAGTGCACGCGCCGCTGCCCGTTCTGCGATGTCGGCCATGGCCGGCCCGACGCGCTGGACGCAGCCGAGCCGCTGAACCTGGCCACCACCATCGCCGCGCTGAAGCTGCGCTATGTGGTGATCACGTCGGTCGACCGCGATGATCTGCGCGACGGCGGTGCCGGCCACTTCGTCGAGTGCATCCAGAAGACGCGCGAGCTCGCGCCGATGACACAGATCGAGATCCTGACGCCTGATTTCCGCGGTCGGATGGATCGAGCCCTCGAGATCCTGAGGCAGGCGCCGCCCGATGTGATGAACCACAACCTCGAGACCGCGCCGCGCCTGTACAAGCAGGCGCGCCCGGGCTCGGACTACGCGTATTCGCTCAACCTGCTCAAG
>JBDSBD010000025.1:0-19786 GCA_039921765.1 Burkholderiaceae bacterium | reverse complement strand
GTGGTGCTGCTCATGGGCTGCGACAAGACCACGCCCTCGCTGCTGATGGGCGCGTCCAGCGCGGGCCTGCCCACCATCGGCGTGTCCGGCGGCCCCATGCTCAATGGCAAATGGCGCGGCCAGGAATTGGGCTCGGGCACCGGCGTGTGGAGCATGAGCGAGCAGGTGCGCGCCGGCACGCTCAGGCTGGCCGATTTCTTCGATGCCGAGAGCTGCATGCACCGCAGCCACGGCCACTGCATGACGATGGGCACCGCCAGCACGATGGCGTGCATGGTCGAGGCGCTCGGCATCGGCCTGCCGGGCAATGCCGCGTTTCCCGCGGTGGACGGGCGCCGCAACGTGATCGCACGCAACGCCGGGCGACGCGTCGTCGACATGGTTCACGAGGATCAGCGGCTCTCCACGATCCTCACCCGGGACGCCTTCGAGAACGCGATTCACACGCTGGCCGCGATCGGTGGCTCGACCAACGCGGTGATCCATTTGATCGCGATCGCCAGGCGCATCGGCGTCGAACTCGCCATCGACGACTTTGACCGGCTGGCCAGCGAGATGCCGTGTCTGGTGAACCTGCAGCCCTCGGGCGAGCACCTGATGGAAGACTTCTGCTACGCCGGCGGGCTGCCGGTGGTGATGAAGGAGATCGCCTCGTACCTGCACCTCGACGCGGTCACTGCGAACGGGCTGACCCTCGGCGCCAACGTTGCCGATGCCCAGAACTACAACCCCGAGGTGATCCGGCCGATGGGTGATCCGTTCAAGGACAAGGCCGGCATCGCGGTGCTGCGCGGCAATCTCGCGCCGCGCGGCGCGGTCATCAAGCCGAGCGCGGCGACACCGGCACTGATGGTGCATACGGGCCGCGCGGTGGTGTTCGAGAACATCGAGGACTTTCATGCGCGCATCGACGACGACACGCTCGACATCGACGAGAACTGCGTGATGGTGCTGAAGAATTGCGGCCCCAAGGGCTACCCCGGCATGGCCGAGGTCGGCAACATGCCGCTGCCACCCAAGGTGCTGAAAAAAGGCATCACCGACATGGTGCGCATCAGCGACGCCCGCATGAGCGGCACCGCCTACGGCACCGTGGTGCTACACACCGCACCGGAAGCTGCGGCGGGCGGGCCGCTGGCGCTGGTGCAAAACGGCGACCTGATCGAACTCGATGTGCCGCGGCGCAAGCTGCACCTGCAGGTCAGTGACGACGAGCTGGCGCGCCGGCGCGCGGCCTGGAAGGCCCCGCAGCCCAAGCTCACCAGCGGCTACTGGAAGCTCTACGTCGACCACGTGCTGCAGGCGGACGAGGGCGTCGATCTTGATTTTCTCGTCGGCAAGCGCGGGGATTTCGTGCCGCGCGACAACCACTGATTCCTAGACCGACTCGAACGTCACGGCCGGGCCGGTTCAGGCACTATCGGCCTCGCCGTGGCGGGCATAACGGGGGCACGGATTCCTGTGCGCGAAGACGGGTTGCGGCCACGCGTACGACGATTCACGGAGGCGTTGGGGGCCTGCGCCGAACCACCGGCGCCGCTGCCGCACGCCGGTCGTGGCAAAAGAGGCGCCGTGCAGATTCGTGCACCGGTGGCCGGCTTCCAAACCCGCTACGGTCGCCAGATCAGGCACACCGCGCGCGCCTCCATCGACTCGCCGCGGCCCACCGGGCCCATGTTCTCCGCGGTCTTGGCCTTCACGCTGACCTGGTCGATCGCCACCGCCAGCGCCGTGGCGATGCGCTGACGCATCGCGAGGATGTGGGGCGCGAGCTTGGGCGCCTGTGCGATCACCGTGCTGTCGACGTTGCCGATCTGCCAACCCGCGGCGCGCACCCGGCGCGCGCTCTCCGCGAGCAGTGCAAGCGAGTCGGCGCCCTGGTACTGCGGGTCCGTGTCGGGAAAATGGAAACCGATGTCGCCGAGAGCCGCGGCGCCGAACAGCGCGTCGGTGATCGCATGGCACAGCGCGTCCGCGTCCGAGTGGCCCATCAGCCCGTGGCTGTGCGCGATCTCGACGCCGCCGAGCACGAGGCGTAGGCCTGCCGCCAGCGAGTGCGTGTCCCAGCCTTCGCCGATGCGCCAGGAGGGTTGCCGGGGTCGAGGGTTCATCAGCGGCCTTTCAACAAACGTTCGGCGAGCGCGAAGTCGGCCGCAAACGTGACCTTGAAATTCTCGAGCGCGCCCGGCACCAGCTTCGGGGCAAGACCCGCCAACTCCATTGCGCCGGCCTCGTCGGTGATCGCAGCGCCGGCTTGGGCGAGCGCGTCGCGCAACGCGCCGAGGCGAAACATCTGCGGCGTCTGCGCCAGCCACTTGGCGTGCCGATCGATCGTGGCGCCGACCCGGCCGTCCTGCTCGGTCTTGAGCGTATCGGCCAGTGGCAGCGCGAGCAGTCCTCCGACGGCGTCGCCGAGGCAGGCGTCGATCAACGCATCGACCCATTCGGGTCGGACCAGGCAACGCGCTGCGTCGTGTACCAGCACCCAGTCGTTCGCATGCACGCCGCGCTCGACCAGCGTGCCCAGGCCGCTCGATACCGATTCAGCCCGCGTGGCGCCGCCGCAGCGTGCGAGCCAGCAGCGCCGGCCCGCAAAATCGGGAAGATGGCGCTCGAAGGCGTCGTCAGCCGGCGCCAGCACGACCAGCGTGGCCTCGATGCGCGCGACTGCGGTAAGCGCGGCGAGTGTGTGCGCAACAACCGGCCGACCGGCGATGCGCTGGTACTGCTTCGGCCCCTGGCCTCCGGCACGCACGCCGACGCCGGCGCAGGGCACCAGGGCAAAGCAGCGTGAAGAGGCGGTGGGCATGACAAGGCAATTGTCCACGCCTTCGACAACCTGAACCTGCGACCCCGCCCGAGCGCCCTGCCGCAGGAAGACCCCCCGTGCAGCACCGGCTCCTGAGCGCTTGGCACCTCGGATCGCCACTCTGGCGCAAGATAGATGCCGGGAACGAGAGGGGAGCTTGCGCGTGACCGCTTCGGCAAAGAGTCGGGTCTGTCTGTTCGTCATCGCACTGCTGGTGCTGGTCATCGCCGCGATGGGGTACAAGTTCATCGTCGCCGGATCGGTGCACGCTGGCAAGGACGGCCGGGCCGTGGTCGAGCTGGCACCGAGCGAGCGTGCGCTTGTGCTGAAGGAGATGCGCGCATTCGTCGCCGGCCTGCAGCAGATCTCGCAGGCGCTGGCCGATGAAGACATGCAGGCCGTGGCCGCAGCGGCACGCGCCATGGGGGCCGCCAAGGCGCACGACGCCCCGCGTGGGCTGCTGGGCAAGCTCCCGCTGCCTTTCAAGCAACTTGCGTTTGGCGTGCATGGGGGCTTCGATGCCATTGCGCAGAGCGCAGCGAACGGCGGCACGCCCAAGCAGACCTTGACTCAGCTCGCGGGCGTGCTGCAAAGCTGCGTGGCCTGCCATGCACAGTACCAGCTCAGTCCCGACGCTGGCGCTGGTGCGCTGAGCGCACCACCTCATTGACAGGCCCCAATGCCACTCTCTCACTCACTCATGCAACCTCAACCGGAGAATGACCGATGGACAAACCCATGTACCCCGAATCATCCAAGGAGCTGCACCTCAAGCGCAAGGAGCTTGCGCCTGACGCCCTGGCCGCTTTTCAGGCCTTCAGCAAAACCGTGTTTGCCGACGGCGCGTTGCCGGCCAAGACCAAGCAGTTGATCGCCGTGGCGGTGGCCCATGCCACCCAGTGTCCTTACTGCATTCGCGGCCACACCGAGAGCGCGCTGCGCAAGGGCGCCACCGAGCAAGAGATCATGGAGGCCATCTGGGTCGCGGCCGAGATGCGGGCGGGCGGCGCCTATGCTCACTCGAACCTGGCGCTCGACACGATGCAGCAAGTGCAGGCCGCCAAGAACCACACGGTCTGAGTGCGCACGTCGGGCTGGCGTTGTGAACCCGAGGCAATCGACGGTTCATCTGCACGCAGGTGGGGGCGCCTGAAGCCGAACCCGCAGCGGTGGGGCGTTCGCGCTGCATACGGCGCATGTGGAAAGCGCGAGAGGCATTCCCCCTAATTTGATCTCCGGCAGGCCGTGGACGGCGGTGCAGCCCAGCGCCAGAATGCTCGGCAATATTGCCGATGGCGAGCGATCGCATCTGGCGGATTGACAGCCAGACTCGCAAGCTGCGGAGGGGGGATCCCGTGCAGGCCGACCAAGGCATTGATGTGCCCGAGGCAATCGCGCCTGATGGTCAGGCGTTCGAGCCGCACTCGTCCGATGCCTGGCCTGGTCTGTCAGCGCTGTGTCTTCTCGCCCGGCTCCATCAGGTTGGCGCGGACCCCGCGCATCTGGCCCACCGGCTCGGCTGGCCGCCAAGCCACCGGCCCGGTCCTGATGACCTGAAGCTCGCCGCAAAGCTCATCGGCCTCAAGGCCAAGCGGGTCCGCACGAGCGTCGAGCGCCTCGCGCTCATGCCACTTCCGGCGCTCGCGCTGCTCAAAGACGGGTCCGGGGCACCCCGCGCCGTCGTTCTCGCCCAGTGCGATGGACATCGCGTCTTGTGCCAGGACCCAACGGGCGCAATCCAGGGCGGGCGCCCCGTCATCGAACCATTGAGCGTCTTCGCCGCCCAATGGGCCGGCCCAAACGGTGCGGGAGATCTCATCCTCGTTGCCAGCCGTGCCAGCCTGGCTGGCGAACTTGCCAGGTTCGACTTCAGCTGGTTCGTTCCCAGTCTCGTCAAGTACCGCAAGCTTTTCGGCGAAGTGCTGCTGGTGTCGTTGTTCCTGCAACTGTTTGCCTTGGTGAGCCCTCTGTTCTTTCAGGTTGTGATGGACAAGGTGCTGGTACACCACGGCCTCACCACGCTAGACGTGCTCGTGGTCGGCCTGCTCGTCGTCGTCGTGTTCGAAAGCGTACTCACCACGCTGCGCACCTACGTGATGGGTCGCGGCCGTGGCGCTGAACGGGTCCAGGAGAACGACTCGACGGCGGGCAACACCGATCTGATGCAGTTCATGGCGGGCGTGGCGACGGATCAGATCTGGTTTCGCCACATCGGTAGCGATCTTGAGGTCAGCATCATCGGCACCGCCGACCGGGCGACGGTGCAGAACTGGTACTCGGGCAGCCCGTACCACGTCGAGCAGTTCAAGACGTCGGACGGCAAGACCTTGCTGGACTCGAAGGTGCAGGATCTGGTGAGCGCGATGGCATCGTTCACGCCGCCGGCAATGGGGCAGACGGCGTTGCCGGCGAATTACCAGGCAACGTTGTCACCGATCATTGCGGCTGACTGGGGGCCATGAGAGGCCGCGACCGTATGGCATGCATGCGATCGTACGGGCTCTCCCGCACGCCTCGATGGCAAGTCAACGCCGCAAGAATCGGTTCGCGCCGCTCGCTCACGGTGCCTTCTTCAAGCGGATGTGCGCCATCAATCCACCTTCGGCGGCGTTGGCCACCTCGAAGGTGCCGCCCATGCGCTGCACCGCTTTTTCGACGATCGCCAGCCCGAGGCCTGCCCCGGTGGCGGCGGTGCGGGCCGCGTTGCCGCGGAAGAACGGCGTGGTCAGTTGCGCCAGTTTGCGCGGGTCGGCGCCGGGGCCGTGGTCGCGCACGGTCAGGATCACCCACGGTCCGGTGCGGGCGTAGCTGATCAGAACACGGGCCACGCCGGTGTCGGTCGAGCGGCCGTAGCGGCGCGCGTTCTCGAACAGGTTCTGCAGCACCCGGCCGAGCTCGGTGTCGTCGGCCATGACCTTGGTGTCGATCGCCACGCGCGAGGTGATGCGGATCTGGCTGGTGTCGCGAAACGCCGCCATCTCGCGGTCAACCACGCTGCTCAGATGCACCGGCATCAGCCTCACTTCGCCGGGGCGCGCGTAGTCCATGAACTTGTCGATGATGGCGTCGAGCTGGTCGATATCGAGCGCCATGTTGCGTTTGGCCTCGTCGTCCTGCACGCTCATCTCGGCCTCCAGACGCAGGCGCGCGAGCGGCGTGCGCAGGTCGTGCGAGATGCCCGCGAGCATCACCGCGCGGTCCTGCTCCACCTTGGCGAGCTCGCGCGCCATGCGGTTGAAGCCCATGTTGACCTGGCGAATTTCGCTGGTCATGGTGTTCTCGTCCAAACGCGAATCGAACTCGCCTTCGCGGATGCGGCTGGCGGCGAACGACAGCTCCTTCAGCGGCTGGTTGATCAGGCGCGCGATCGCCGCCGAGCCGAAGATGGTGGCGAGCAGCGCAATGCTGACCCACAAGGTGATGGTGCTCCACGACATCGGGCCAACGCGGCTCGGCTCGGCCTGCAGCCAATACGGGTCCTTGTCGATCGAAAAACCGACCCACAGTCCCGGTGCGGCGTTCACCGAGCTGGCGATCACCGTGTCGGGTCCGAGCTGCGCGCGCAACTCCTGGGCGATTGCGTGCGAAACGCGGTCGTTGTCGTAGGGCTCCCACTTGTCGGTGGGCTCGCGTGGCGCGAGCTTGAGCGACTCCTGGTTCGAGATGCCCTTGATCAATGCGACCCGGTTGATGCCATCGGCCGAGCGCAGCGCCGAGCGCGTCAGGCTCACCAGGCTCGCGGTCTGCTGGGCTGCCTGGATCGCGCGCGGCTCGACCTCGAGCGCGCGAAAGGTCTGCGTCCACGCAAACACGCCGCTGGCGAGCAGCAGCGCGATCAGGAAGAAGGTGCGCCAGAACAGACTGAGCGCGACTTGTTTTTGGGCCATCGAAGGAGCGCCGGGGCGCAGTGGCGAAACGCAGGCAAACTGGCAGACGAGAAAACGGCTCCGTGCGCGGAGCCGTCGACCCTGCCTCGGCTCAGAATCTGAGAGCTTCGTGCATCAGATCGCTCACCGCTGGGGAGAGGAAGGGACGCGGGAACCCGTACGGTCCCACCAGAAGATCTCTCACGATCTCAGGTCGTGCCGTCGGGCACGAACACGTAGCCCACGCCCCACACGGTCTGGATGTAGCGCGGCTGCGCCGGGTCGGGTTCGATCATCTTGCGCAGGCGCGAGATCTGCACGTCCAGGCTGCGATCGAAGGGCTCGAACTCGCGGCCGCGAGCGAGCTGCGCAAGCTTGTCTCGCGAGAGCGGCTGACGCGGATGGCGCACCAGCGCCTTGAGCATCGAGAACTCGCCGGTAGTCAGCGCGATCTGCTCGCCCTCTCGCGACAGCCGCCGCAGCGCGAGGTCGAACTCGAACGGGCCGAAGGTCACGGTCATCGGGTCGAGCGCCGGAGCGCCGGGTGCCTCGATTGTCGGGCGGCGGCGCAGCACGGCGTGGATGCGCGCCAGCAGCTCGCGCGGGTTGAAGGGCTTGGGCAGGTAGTCGTCGGCGCCGACCTCGAGGCCGACGATGCGGTCCACGTCTTCGACCTTGGCGGTGAGCATGATGATGGGCGTGACGTCGTTGGCGGCGCGCAGGCGCCGGCAGATCGACAGGCCGTCCTCGCCGGGGAGCATCAGATCAAGCACGATCAGATTCACGGTTTCGCGGGTGAGCAGCCGGTTCAAGGCCTTGGCGTCTTCGGCCAGCAGAACTTCGAAACCCTCCTGCGTCAGGTAGCGGCGCAGCAGGTCGCGGATCCGAGCGTCGTCGTCAACGACGACGATGCGGTCCGCGCGCGGGTTGGCAGCGGTGGTCATGGTCAAGCTCCAGATTTGTAACAGAGGCGATTTTGCGCAGGTTTTGGCATGTTTCGGGCCACCCTGACCAGCCGTTACAACTCCGGCCGTTCGCCGTGTGGCCGGCTGCGGCGGGCTGCAACGGACGAATCCTGTCGCGACCCCTCGGCGCCGATGTCGAATCTCGAGGCCCGACACGCCAGAATGGCTCACCACCTTCTGGAAAAGGAAACCTGCTCATGCTCTCGAACTTGATCCGCCCGTTTGTCCTCGCCACCACCGTGCTGGCCACGGCCGCCGCATGGGCCGATGCACCCCAGGCGCCACAGGGGGTCGTGAACCTGTCGGCCAGCGCGAGCGTCGAGGTCACCAAGGACCTGCTGGGCATCAGCTTCTCGACCACGCGCGAAGGCGCTGACGCGGCCGTTGTGCAGTCGCAGCTCAAGCAGGCGCTGGACGTCGCGCTGGCCGAAGCGAAGAAGGTGGCGCGCCCGAGCCAACTCGAGGTGCGCACCGGCAACTTCTCGCTCACGCCGCGCTACACCGACAAGGGGGTGATCAACGGCTGGCGCGGCAGCGCCGAGCTCGTCGTCGAAGGCCGTGACCTGCCAGCGATCAGCCAACTCGGCGGCCGCATCACGACCCTGACGATTGCGCGCGTGGGCTACAGCCTGTCGCGCGAGTTGCGCGAGAAGTCCGAGGCCGAGGTGTCGGCCCAGGCGATTGCACGTTACCGTGCACTGGCCGCTGACTACGCCCACCAGTTTGGCTACGCCGGCTACGCAATCCGCGAGGTCAGCGTGAGCGCCAGCGAACAAGGCCCGGTGCAGCCGATGCCGGTGATGCGCATGAAAGCGATGTCTGCGTCGGCCGACGAGGCTCTTCCGGTCGAAGCCGGCAAGGGACTGGTGGTGGTCAGCGTGAACGGCTCAGTGCAGATGACCCGCTGAGATCCCCCGAGCCGCTGCGTCTTCGCCGTCGCCGAGGGTGCGGGCGGCGCGCGCGCATGCTGCATGGAACCGCCGCACGCATCCTTCGGCGTGCCGGTTCGCGCTGTTGCGTGCAGTGCCATCCCGGCTTGGCTTACGATGGATCGACCGCACTGATTTGAGACGAGCCCCATGACCGAACCGCGCCTGAACCACGTCCAGTGTCTTGACACGCGCGGCCTGCATCGCATGGCGTATTGGGAATGGGGCGACGCGGCCAACCCGAAGGTGCTGGTGTGCGTGCATGGCCTGAGCCGGCAGGGGCGCGACTTCGACGTGTTGGCGCGCTCTCTCTGCGACTCGTATCGCGTGGTCTGCCCCGATGTGGTCGGGCGTGGCCAATCGGACACGCTGGCCGACCCGATGGGCTACCAGATCCCGGCCTACGTGGCCGACATGGTCACCCTGCTCGCGCGGCTGGATGCGCGCAGCGTGCATTGGGTCGGCACGTCGATGGGCGGGCTGATCGGCCTCGGGTTGGCGAGCCTGCCGGGCTCGCCCATCGAGCGGCTCGTGCTTAACGATGTGGGCCCGACGATCCAGGCCGATGCAATCGCGCGCATCGGCGCCTATCTTGGCGCGCCGATGCGCTGGCAGTCGGTCGAAGCGGCCGCCGATTACATGCTGAGCATCTCGAAAGGCTTTGGCGCGCACACCCGCGAACAATGGCTGGCATTGACCCGGCCGATGCTCAAGCCGGCGCGAGACGGGCAAGGCGGCTTCGAGCCGCACTACGATCCGCAGATTGCGTTGCCGTTTCGCGCCATCACGCCCGAGATGGCGGCGGCCGGAGAGGCGGCGCTGTGGCGCAGCTACGACGCGATCCACTGCCCGACCTTGTTGCTGCGCGGCGCCGATTCCGATCTGCTGACACGCGAGACCGCGCAAGCGATGGCGCGGCGCGGCCCGAAGGCGCGGCTGCATGAGTTTGCCGGCGTGGGCCATGCGCCAACCCTGGTCGCGCCCGAGCAGGTGGGCGTGGTGCGGGAGTTCTTGCTCTCACCATGAAAACCGTGCTGCCGGCATTGCGCGAGGATGCGGCTGCGATTGTCCAGCTGGCCGACGTCGACGCGGACACTGCTGTCGGCGCGGCTGCGCACGACGCGCGCCAGCTCGAACGCGCGCGCGCGTTCGCCGAGCCGCTGCTGAGCGGGCAACGGCTCGATACCGGAGAAGAGGCGTTGGCGCACGCCGATGCCGTGGCGGCGATCCTGCAAGGCATCGGCGCCGCGCCTTCGATGCGCGCGGCGACCTACCTCGTCTATGCGAGCGACTATCTGCACAAACCCGAAGAGATGATCGGCAAGGCGTTCGGGCCCGCGCACGCGAGCCTGGTTGTCAACACGCGCAAGCTGATGCAGATCCAGCGCGCGACACGCGAGGCGCAGTTCGGCCAGGAGCCGCATGCCGAGCAGACCGAACGCGTGCGCAAGATGCTGCTCGCGTTCTCGCACGATCTGCGGGTCGTGCTGCTGCGGCTGGCCTCGCGGCTGCAGACCCTGCGCTACTACACGTCGAACCGGATCGAGTGCCCACGCGCGCTCGCGACCGAATCGCGCCAGGTGTTCGCGCCGCTTGCCAACCGCCTGGGCATCTGGCCGATCAAGTGGGAGCTCGAAGACCTGGCGTTTCGCATCCTCGAGCCCGGGCCCTATCAGCGCGTGGCGCGGCTGCTCGACGAGAAGCGCGGCGAGCGCGAGCAGCGTATCGAGGCATTCAGCCGTCGCCTGGCCGACGATCTGGCCGCGCGTGGGCTGCGCGCCGAGGTGCAGGGCCGGCCCAAGCATCTGTACAGCATCTGGAAGAAGATGCAGGGAAAGCAGCTCGGCTTCGAGCAGGTGCTCGACCTGAGTGCAGTGCGTGTGATCGTGCCCGACGTGGCCTCGTGCTACACGGTGCTGGGACGCGTGCACGAGCTGTTTCGCGCGGTGGCTGGCGAACTCGACGACTACATCGAGCGGCCCAAGCCGAACGGTTATCAGTCGCTGCACACCGTGGTGCTTGATACCGAGGGCCGCGTGATCGAGGTGCAGATTCGAACCCAGAAGATGCACGAGCACGCCGAGCATGGTGTGGCCGCACACTGGGCCTACAAGGACGCCGGCGCGAAGGGCTATGCCGGAGTCAGCGCCGGCGCCGAGCAAAGCGCGCAGATGGCCGAGATGCGCAAGACCGTGCTGCGCCAGTTGCTAGCCTGGGAACGCGATTTCGCGGGGCAGGGCGCGGGCGGCGGGCGGGGGGCGCAGGACGTTCCAGCCGCAGGGGTGCAGCCCAAAGCGTTCGATGACCGGATCTACGTGTTCACGCCGCAGGCCACGGTGGTCGAGTTGCCGGCCGGTGCCACGCCGATCGACTTTGCCTACGCCTTGCATACCGATCTGGGCCACCGCTGCCGGGGCGCCAAAGTTGACGGAGCGATGGTGCCGCTCGACACGGCGCTTCAAAGCGGCCAGACGATCGAGGTGACCGTTGCCAAGGAAGGTGGACCTTCACTGGACTGGCTGAACGCCGAGCTCGGCTACCTGAAAAGCGCACGCTCCAAGGCCAAGGTACGCGCGTGGTTCAATCTGCTGGCGCAGCGCCAGACCGTGGCGCGCGGTCGTGAGGCGGTCGAGAAGCTGTTGCAGCGCGAGGGCAAGACGGCAGTCAAGCTCGACGAGCTCGCGTCGAAGCTGGGTTTTCGCAATGCCGACGCACTCTTCGAAGTGGTCGGCAAGGACGAGTTCTCGTTGCGCAACATCGAGATCCTGTTGCGCCCGGCCGAGGTGCCGCCGACACCTGACGAGGCAATCCCGCTGCGCCGTGCCAGCCCCGAGTCGACCAAGGGCGGCGTGCTGGTGGTGGGGGTCGAATCACTGATGACGAATCTGGCACGTTGCTGTCGCCCGGCGCCGCCAGACGCGATCGGCGGCTACGTAACGCGCGGCAAAGGCGTGGCGGTGCACCGCACCGGCTGCCGCAATTTTCGCGAGATGTCCGAGCGTTCGCCCGAGCGCGTGATCGCCGTCGCCTGGGGCGCGCCGCGCCCGGACCACGTCGCGCTGTACCCGATCGACGTGATCGTCGAGGCGGCCGACCGGCAAGGCCTGCTGCGCGACATCTCCGAGCTCTTTGCCAAGGAGAAGATGAACGTCACCGGGGTGCGCACCCAGTCGGTCAAGGATTCGACCGGCGGCACCGCGTGGATGACCTTCACGGTCGAGGTTGCCGATTCCGCGCGTCTCACCCAGGCGCTCGGCCTCGTTGGGCGGATCGCCGGCGTGCGCTCGGTGCGGCGCAAATAGCGCTGATATACTGCGAGGCTTCGCAGGCGCGTAGCTCAGCTGGTTAGAGCACCACCTTGACATGGTGGGGGTCGTTGGTTCGAGTCCAATCGCGCCTACCAAAATCGGTAGGAAGATCAAGCACTTGGCGGAAACGCTCGGTGCTTTTTTCTTGGTGGTACCAAAAGTGCTGTCGGACGCGAGCCGCGTTGAGAACGAGAGTCGCGCGCCCGACATCGTGTGCGTCTGACGGCAATCGCCTGATTCGATCGAGGCATCCCGCGCCTGGCTGAGATGGCACCCTGCGTTCCAGCACGCAGCCTCGCTCCCAGACAGCTCCCAGAAATCGCGTTGTCTGTCTACCGATCAAGCCCCAGGGCGCGAAGCAGTCGGCGCCAGGCCGACGCCTGCGTGGGGTACACGCTCGGCAGGCGCGACGGCGCCGGTACCGTTTGAACCGGCCGATGCCGCGGTGTCGGCAGCGGCCGAGAAGTGATGGGGTGGACGAGGCGCATTCACGCATTAAAGAACTTCTGCTGCGTCGCGTCGACCCCGTTTTCTAGGGGCTGTCTGGTCCGCACAACTGTCAACGCGCGGATCGCGGAATGGCTCCGCAAGATGACGGGTGCAGGGCGGTGCCGAATCCGCTGGTCACTCTCGAACTCACAAGAAAAGCCCGCGACCATTGCGGGTGGCGGGCTCGACTTGCCGGACATCGCGGTTCTTGAGAACGAGACGATGACGGCTTCCACGGCACCGGGTCACGGGTTCCCTGCGTTCCGCCCAATCGTGCGGTCGGTTGCGTGCCGTCGAAGACTCCATTCTGGGCGAGGCGCCTGGTGGCGATCGCTCCAATACCCGGCAGATCACGTGACTTCTTGCCGCCAGGTTGGGGAGTGCGGCCAGCTCACCATGCAACGCGTTTGACGATCGCGCGACACCTCGAGTTCTCGTCCATGCGGGGGTGGATCGCACGGCAACCTGGCAAGAGCAAGACTTATGTCGGGTCCATCTGCGCGCTGATCGATCGGCCCGACGGGCTGCCCGCATTGCATCGCGAAGGACCGCGTCGAGGGGTCAAGGAGTTGCACAAGCTTCGCCGACTTCAAGAGTCACTTGTGGCGCCGGGGCTCGGCCTTGCGGGCACCCGAGAGTTCGTCTCTCGAAGGCGAAGCGGCCAGACACCGTACCTGACCCCGGCAAATGTTTGATGCGCATCAATGCCGGCGCGATACCGCGGCCTACCATCCATTGAAGTAAACCCGGACAAGAATGCCTCTGTTCTCGAAGACCCATACCAAGCGCCGCACCGTCCACATGGTGTTGCTGGTGTGGTTGTTCGCCATGACTGCAGGCTGGGCCAACGCTTGCTTGCTCGACGAGCGCGGCACGCAGTGGCATGGGCCATCGGTAGTTGGCTCGCCGACGGCCCTGGTTTTTCACGCATTGCCCAGCCAAGCCGGGGTCGATGTGGGTCATTTCGAGAATGCGGGCCCGGACAAGAGCGCTTGTCTGAAAGTCTGCGGTGACGACAGTCAACCCGTCGTCAAGCTGGCGTCAGGTGTCGCGTTGACGGATGTGGCCATGGCGCCGCCCGTGGCGCTCATTTGGCCAACACCGGTGGCTGCTCTCGAGCGGAACAGCGCGTGGCTGGCCTCGCCGGCACGCAGTCCAGGTGTGCCACTGCGCACCTGCCTCGCTCGACTGGCGCTGTAGCCATCTGCGGCACCTGGCGCAGGGCCGTTGGTCCTGGCGTCCGCGCTGCCGTCCAGATCCGTCTTGGCTCTGTATCCAGGTAAAGGGTCCAGACCGAAAAATGAACGCTCCAGACGGCGGCTGGCAGCGTCCACATGTCGACCTTTCCCGCAATAGCTGTCTCTCATTCACCAGGAGTTCAACATGACATTCGTCCGCACCCTTGTTTCTATCGCCGCCCTGAGCAGCGCCGCCCTGGCCACGTCGACCTGGGCCGCCACTGACGATCGGCACGGCAGCCACCATCCCGCACTCGCCACTGACACACAGGTCGCTCAGGCGCAGACGGGCGGCCCGGGAATGGGCATGCGCGCCGGCGCCACTGCGTCGAGCTATGCCGATCAGATGAAGGCCATGCAGCAGATGCACGACAAGATGATGGCCGCCAAGACGCTCGAAGAACGCAATTTGCTCATGGCCGAGCAGATGAATCTCATGCAGAACGGCATGAACGTGATGGGCGGCATGGGCGGTGGCATGGGTGCCATGGGCGCAGGGGCTGCGAGGGGCAAGCCGGCCGACATGGCCGCGCGCCAGGGCTTGCTGGAGCAGCGCATGGAAATGATGCAGTCCATGATGCAGATGATGATGGACCGCATGCCACCGGCTTCGGCGACGAAGTGATGACCCGGCCATGGAGCCATCACTCAACACCGCGCCAACGCCGGCGGAAGTCGCATACGGCTTTCATTGCACGATCGTCGACAAGGACGTTGCGGCAGCCGTCGCACGCGTCACTGTGGCGTTGAAGATGGAAGGCTTCGGCGTTCTGACCGAGATTGACGTGCAGGCCACGGTGAAGGCCGAGCTTGGCATCGAGGCGCGGCCGTACCGCATCCTCGGCGCGTGCAATCCACCGCTTGCGCACCGCGCGCACTGGACGACGAACCCGACATCGGCTTTCTGCTGCCCTGCAACGTCGTCGTTCGTGAAGAGGCCGACGGCCGTCTGATCGTCGGTTTCATGGACCCTGTGGCTGTGCTGCAGATGACCAGCAATCCCGAGGTGACCAAGATCGCCGACGAGGTGCACGAGCGGCTGAAACGCGTCAAGGTCCGGTTGACCACGCCGTCCAAGACCGGCACCTGAGGAGCAAGGTGATGCACACGTACGACGACGGGGCTACTTCATGGATGGCATGCAGTGGATCGGGTGGCTCTTCTGGTTCGCGCTGAGCGGCGTGGTCGTGTTCTATGGGTGGAGCCGGCCGAGCGGCCAGCGCCTCCGGCCGGACGCGACGCCCCACGAGGTGCTGAAGCCGCGCCTGGCCAAAGGCGAGATCTCGATCGACGAGTACGAGCAACGCAAGCTGCTGCTCGACCGCGACGCCGGCGCTGGGACCTGACCTGGCGCCAAATAAGAGCCCTTGAACTGCTGCGCTTTCTCCAGCACCTGCCGTACCTGCTCCACGCGAATGACGGAATCGAGCGAAGAGGTTGGGCAGTAAAGGCCCCGCGTCGGCGGGGTTTCTCTGTTGTGGTCTATATGGTCGATCATGAAGTTCGTCCCGAATGAGGGCTCAGAAGATGGAACGCAACGAGAGTGAGAATGGCATTCGGAGCGCTTGTCGTCGGCATCCGGTCTGGACAGGAGCGGTGGTTGTCGCTGCTCTGGCGCTGACGAGCGTGATGCAAAGTAGGGGGCTCAAGGCGACATCGGCAACAACGTCGAGACCCGCAGCATCGTTTGCTATTGCTTCACCAACGGCAGGCACCACTGTCAGCAGCCCGGTGCAACTGCGCGTTGCAGTGACGGGCGCCAAAATCGGTCGACCCAGTGCCGGACTCGATCACTTGCACGTGGAAGTGGACGACGGCGACGTACAGGCCATCTACGACCGCTCGGAACTCACCGTGCCGCTGCCTCGGGGTCAACACACGATCATCGTTGATCTCGCCGGCCCGGATCATCAGTCACTCACTCCGCCGCAGCTTGTCACATTCTTTGTCCGCTGAGAGTAGCGCCGTGACCCACGCAACGCTGGCTCGGCATGGCCGGCGCGCGCGAATCCTGCATTTCCTTGGCGCGCTCGTGATCGCCGTGCTCCTTGTCTCGGGCCTCGCGTTGGGTGACGTTTTCTCTGGTCGTGTGGTCGGGCTGCTCGGCGGTCATCTGGCGGTTGACACCTTGCATCGCCAGTTGGGGATGATCTTCGTCATCGCACTGGCGTTACTGGTGCTGTTGCTGCCAGGGCGGGTCAGGCGTTTGTTGCACGACGCCACCCGTTTCAAGCGTGTCGAGTGGCGCTGGCCGCTCGACTTCCTGCGCTTCTACCTATGGCCGGCACGACATTCCGTACCGTTCCACAACGGGCGCTTCGACCCCGTGCAACGAATCATTCTCGCCGGCATCATTGGCGCCGTGGTACTGGCCGGCGTCAGCGGCGTGTACATCTATCTGGCACCGCCGCTTGGACGACTGTTGCTTGCGTACGTGATAAGCACGCACATCAATACATCGTGGCTGCTGATTGGATTCCTGTGCGCCCACATCCTGGCGGGCAGCGGACTGTTGCGCACCCATCGCGGCATTGCCACTGCCATGTTCGGTGATGGCCGAGTGGCTGTCGGTCTGGCGAACACCCTATGGCCGGGATGGACGCGCAAGCAAACAGGCAAGACACTGGCGGCCCCACCGGGCTCACCCACCGCGCCATCCAATGCACCGGATCATCGAGCGAAATCGTAGTCAGTTTTCGCTGGGCTCACGGAGTCGAAGTCCGCTCAATTCCCGTCGCCCCCGTCGCCCCTGTCGACATCACCCGAACCCGCAGCCACTGCGAGCCGCTCGCAGCGCGCCGCATCGATCGGATGGCCGGCATCGCGGAAGCGCTCGGTCGCCCTTGAGAATCGCGCGGCCGCGATGCGCGTGTCTTCGCGGCGGGCGATGGCCATTTGGCCGAGCACCTCGTCGTGCGCCGCATGCCAAGCCGGCAAGCGCATCACCACGTTGGCAAGGTAGGCCGTCTGATCGGTGTACTCCTGCGCCAGGTCGAGCCGTCCGGCACGAGCGGCGGCAATGGCCGCCGGCACGGCAAACGTGATGCGGCAACCAGGGCAGGTCTCGAGCGGGCCATGCACCGCCTCGCGCGCATCCTCCAGCGCATGCAGCGCAGCGGCGGGGCTGCGTGCGATGCGGATGCGCGTGCCGTAGATGCGGTCCAGCAGGTGGAAACCGATGTCGGTCTGGCGCGCCAGGTCCAGCGCTTGATCGATCAGGGCACGGGCGTCGTCGGGTCGACCGTCGTGCAGCGCGACCTCGGCCAGCCGTTGCGTGGCAAAAGCCTCGCCGGCAGCGGCGCCGATGGCGTGGTGCAGCCGCACACCTTGCGTCAGATGCTCCTCGGCTGCGGACAGGTCGCCGGCCAGCAGTTCGGCCTCGCCGCGTATCGTGATGCCGAAGGCGTGCCCGCGCGCGGCACCGAGCCGCAGCGCTTCGGCCGCGAGCCCCTCGGCAAAGGCGATGACCTCCGGATAGGGTCGCGCGCCATAGAGAAAGCGCTGCAGGATGCACAGTTGGCCATCGAACACGCGCATGGCCAGGTGCGGCAGCTGGTGGGTGTCCTGCAGGTCGGCCCAGACGCTTCGGTCGAGTTCTCCGCGCGCATGAGCTGCGGCCGCCTGGGCCCACGATGCCGCCACGAGGCCCAGCGAGTCACCCGTCTGCAGCGCCAGTCGACGTGCCTCGGATGCCTTGCGCGTGCCCATGGCCGGGTCAGCGGCGCCCAGCGCCGCGGCGCCACTGTAGGTCAGTGCCTCGCACAGCCGTCCTTCGACGCTGTTCGGCTGCACGCCGACCAGCGCATCCAATGCGCCCTTCGGATCACCCTGCTTGATTTGCGCCAGCGCGCCCAGGGCCCGAAGGTTGTGCGACATCGGCTCACCGACAGCATCGGCAGCCGCACGGTACGCGGCGACCGCGGCCGGATTGCCCATCGCATCGAGAGCCCGCGCGCGCAACTGCAATGCTTCGGCGTGAGCGCCGTCGAAGGCGAGCAGGGGCTGCAGATGATGAAGCGCATCGCTGAAAGCAGCCAGGCGCACCGCATCGCGGGCCGCGGCAAGAAGCCAGGGCATGGCCTCGCGCAGACTGCCGCCGGCGAGCCAGTGGCGCGCCACCAGGGCCGGTGCGGCATCCAGCTCGGCCAGGCGTTGCGCGGCCTGACGGTGCATCTTCAAGCGCTGATGCGGCGGAATCTGCTCGATCAGCGCCTGGCGCACCAGGTCGTGCCGGAACCGGTACTGCGCGCCGACCAGTCCGAGCACGCCTGCTGCCAACGCGATGTCGAGCGCTGCGAATGCCGGCGCCTCGCCGTCAGGCGCCAAGGCTGCCGCCGTGGTGGCGTCGAACACGTCGCTGGCCAGGGCCATCCACCTCAGTGACGCCAACGACGCGTCGCCCACGTCGCACAAGCGCTCGAGAATGGCCTCGGCGACGTCGTTGGGCAAGGTCTGTTTGCCGGAAGCTTCGGCACAGCGTGCGAGTTCGATGGCCGCAAACGGGTTGCCCTCGGCGATGCGAACGATGCGCGCCACGACCTCATCGGGCAGGGGAGTCGAGGCCGCCTGGAGCACGAGCCGGCGCGATTCATCGTCGGCCAGCGGCTCGAGGTCGAGCGCCTGCAATGCGCCGCCACCGACCAGCCGCGAGACGCCACGTCCGAGTGCAGACCCCAGCGCCGGTGGACGCATGGCCAGCACCACGCACACCGGGGGCCCGCTGGCGATCAGGTGCATCAACACATCGACGTCGGCGTCGCCGATCAGGTGCGCATCATCGACAAGCACCATGACATCGCCACCGCGTGAGGCCGCGAGCAACAGGCGTCGCAGCGCGCCAATCACCTGGTGCCGCCCGAGTGGCCCGGGCAGGTCGGGCGCCGGCGCCGCGAGCGGGCTGAGTTGTGCCAGCACCGCACGCGCCGGCGCACCGATCCGGTCGAGTGCGTCGCGGTCGGACATGAACACACTTTCGGCCAACGCCGCGACCGCGGCATAGGCCCGCCCGGGCTGCGCCGCGTCCACGTGCACGATGGTCCAGCCACGTTCGCGGGCGAGTGCGGCGAGTTCGCGGCAGAAGGCCGACTTGCCGATGCCGCTGGGGCCGCGCAGCACCATGCCGCCGGGTCGTTCGCCTGCCCCCATGCCCAGCCAAGCGACCGCCTGGGCACGCGCCATGGCGCGCCCGACGAAGGCCGGACCCGCCGGTTGCAGGCCGGCGACGCACGCTTCGTACAAGGCCTCGGTGTCGCGGTCCGGCGTGATCGCGAAAGCCTGCTGCAGTGCCTCTCGCAGATGCGCATACCAGCGAATGGCCGCTGCCCGGTTGCCAGCCGCGAACTCGACTGACATCAGGGCGCGATGGGCAGGCTCATCGGTGGGTTCGGCCTGGGCCAGTCGTTCCCACTGATCGGTGGCGCGCAGCAGCGCGATGAATTGCGCGTGCAGGCGTTCGCGCACCGGTTCGGCCCAGGATTCGTAGGCCGAGCCAGGCAGCAGCTCACCGCTGTAGGCATCGAGCGCCCGTGCACAAGCGTCGCGCAGATGGTCGGGCGGCGCGGCCAGCGCGGAGTTGGCGAGTCGTTCGAATTCCTCGGCATCGATCTCGACGCGGCCCTGGGCCCACAACAGCACCTCGCCGCCCTGCAGCAGCACGGCGTCGTGCCGGCCGAGCGCCTGCCGCGCGTGGTGGACTGCCTTGCGCAAATTGGCCGCGCCCGCGTCGGGCCCGAGCTGCGGCCACAGCGTGTCGATGACGCGGTCGCGAGTGAGCCGCTGCCGTGGCGCCAGGCTCAGCAGTTGCACCAACTGGGCCGCACGCAGGCTGGGCCAGCGCTCGGGCGGGATTTCGGCGCCATCGATCGATACCGAGAAACCGCCCAACAAGCGCAGTTCGAGGCGGTTGACCGGGTCGAGCTCACCAAGGGTGTGGGGATCAGGCATGGGCGGCCGAGTGTGCGGTGCGCACCCCATCGACGCAACCCCCGCGCCGGCCGGGAACGTCTCAGGAACACCCTCAGCCCATGCTCCAGTTCAGCGGGTGACCCAAGGCCCGCGCAACGCAACAGGAGTGTTTCATGATGACGACGCAACAGATCACCTTCGAGCTTCCGCCCTTCGGGGCCGCGACCCTGACGCTGCCCGAGCATCTGACGCCCGAGGCGTTCGCGCGCCTCGACTCG
>JBDSBD010000024.1:0-7332 GCA_039921765.1 Burkholderiaceae bacterium | reverse complement strand
TTCGCGCGACGCACAAGCCCGATCTCAAGCTGCCGCTGGTCCACTTCACACCCACGGGCCAACGCCTTGATCAAGTGCGGGTGCGCGAGTTTGCCGCCGCGCCCGGTGCGATCTTGCTGTGCGGACGCTACGAGGGCATCGACCAGCGGTTTATCGACCGCCATGTCGATCTGGAACTGAGTCTGGGCGATTTCGTGCTGTCAGGCGGTGAATTGCCGGCGCTCACGCTCCTTGACGCGGTGGCGCGATTGCAGGACGGCGTGCTGGGCGATCCTCGGTCGTATCAGCAGGACAGTTTCGAAGACGGCCTGCTCGATTGCCCGCACTTCAGTCGACCCGAGACCTTGTCCATCGGGGCGGGTGGCGCCACGGTGCCGGCTGCACTGATGAGTGGCCACCATGCGCTGATTGCGCGCTGGCGGCGCGAGCGCTCACTTGAACTCACGGCGCGGCGCCGCCCCGACCTGCTGGAAGCTGCGCGCGCCGCTGGTCGCCTGAGCATGCTCGACGAGCAGTACCTGGCAACGCTGAAGCTATAATCAAAGGCTTTTCGATCCTCTGCCACGCAAGAGTGCATCAGCGCTCCCAAATATTCCTCCAATCACGTCGGCACGATCGCCCGGAGAAAACCATGGATCTGATCCAGACCCTCGAGCGGGAAGAAATCACCCGCCTGAACAAGACCATCCCCGAGTTCGCCCCCGGCGATACCGTGATCGTGAGCGTCAAGGTCGTCGAAGGCACGCGCAAGCGGCTGCAGGCGTTCGAGGGCGTGGTGATTGCCAAGCGCAACCGCAGCCTGAACTCGAGCTTCATCGTGCGCAAGATTTCCAGCGGCGAAGGCGTGGAACGAACGTTCCAGCTGTACAGCCCGCTGATCGCAGCGATCGTGGTCAAGCGCCGCGGCGACGTGCGCCGCGCCAAGCTCTACTACCTGCGCTCCCGCTCAGGCAAATCCGCCCGCATCAAGGAAAAGCTGGGCTGACGCAGTCACCGCAGCGCATGCTGCGGCGCGCGCAGCGCGGGCCCGGCTTTCTGCGGAGCTAAAAGCTGGGCTGACGCAGTTACCGCAGCGCATGCTGCGGCGCGTTGTTCACTGGAGCGCACGCGGCGGCGAGAACTCGTCACGGATATTGCAGGCAAGGCCGAGCCAGGCGGGCGTTGTCGTCTCACAATCTCCCCAATGGTCCCGAGTTTCGATCCGCAGACGTTGCCCGTGCTGAGTACTGACGGGCACCTGCCGTCGGTACGTCCGGGCGAGTTGCAGGCTGCATCGATGCGCCGGCGCTTCAACCTGCCGCCCGCATGGGCGCCCGAGATCAAGATCGAGCGCAACTTCATCGAGCGGCCTCCCGCACAAGCCGCCGTGCTGGTGGGTCTGGTGGGGCGCAGTGAAGGGCTGGCCGTGCTGCTCACGCAGCGTACCGATCATCTGCACGATCACCCGGGCCAGGTGAGCTTCCCGGGCGGACGGGTCGAGCCCGACGACGCGAACGCTACCGCCACGGCCTTGCGCGAGGCACGCGAAGAAGTCGGTCTCGATCCGTTGTTCGCCGACGTCCTGGGCACGATGCCGACCTACACCACCGGCACCGGTTTCATCGTGACGCCGGTGGTTGCGTTCGTGCGTCCGGGTTTCGCCATCGTGCCCGATCCGTTCGAGGTGGCCGAGGTCTTCGAGGTGCCGCTGGCGTTCCTGATGGACCCTTCGCATCACCGCTGGCACGCGGTGGAAATCGGCGGGGCGCGGCGCGAGTTCCTGTCCATTCCGTGGGAAGGCGTGGATGCGCAGGGCCGGCCGCACCGCTATTTCATCTGGGGTGCCACCGCCGCGATGCTGCGAAATCTGTACCGCTTCCTCATCGCCTGACGCCCGCGGCGCGGCCGGGCCACCGCTATCATCCGCACGCATGAGTTTCTTTGCCGTCTTGTTTGCGCTGCTGATCGAGCAACTCAAACCGCTGCCGCGTGGCAACGTGGTGCACGACACGCTCACCGGATGGATGCGCTGGACCGGGCGCAACTTCGATGCGGGCCGGGATCGCCACGCCTGGGTGGTCTGGAGCGTGAGCGTGGTGTTCCCGGCGTTGCTGGCCTGGGGCGCGTACGGCGCGATCGCGCATTTTTCGCTGATCCTTGCCTTGCTGTGGAACGTGCTGGTGCTCTACCTCACGCTCGGCTTTCGCCAGTTCAGCCACTACTTCACCGACATCCGTGATGCGCTCGAGCGCCGTGACGAGGCCCAGGCCCGGCGCCTGTTGACCGAGTGGCGTCACCTCGACGCGACCGAGCTGCCGCGTACCGAACTGCTGCGCCACGTGATCGAGCATTCGCTGCTCGCGGCGCATCGGCACGTCTTTGGAGTGTTTTTCTGGTTCATCCTGCTCGCCTCCGTTGGCCTGGGCCCGGCCGGCGCCGTGCTGTACCGCATGGCCGAGTATGCGAGTCGCTATTGGGCCTACCGCAACCGGGCCCTCGAAGCACCGTCGAACGATCGCCTGATGAACCTGTCGCAGCGATTGTTCAGCCAACTCGACCATGTGCCGGCGCGCATGACCGCGTTCGGCTTCGCGGTGGTCGGCAATTTCGAGGAGGCCGTGACGTGCTGGCGGCGCGATGCCGGGCTTTGGAAACACGCCAACGAAGGCATCATCCTCGCCGCGGCGGCCGGCGCGGTGGGCGTGCAACTGGGCGGCAGCGCCGCGCCGGGCGTGACTCCGGACCGCTCCAAGACCTTCGATGCTGGTGTGTCGCCCGACACTGCGTTTGCCGAAGGCTCGACGCCGGGCGCGCCACCCGAGCCAGGCCACCTGCGCAGCGTCGTCGGGCTGGTCTGGCGTTCGGTGGTGCTGTGGATGTTGCTGTTGGCGCTTTTGTCGTTGTCGCGCGTGATCGGTTGAGAGCGGCGGCGCCGCTGGCTCGCTCAGCGCTGGCGCACCAGTTCGTCGCGGATCTCGGCGTAGATGCGGTAGCGCGACTCGGCAATCTCGCCGCGCTGCCACGCCGCGCGTACGCCGCAGCCCGGCTCGTGCACGTGCGTGCAGTTGTAGAAGCGGCATTGCGCGATGTGAGGATGCAGATCAGGCATCAGGCCGGCCAGCGCCTGCGCGTCGATCTGGCGCACCCCGAATTCCTGAAACCCGGGTGAATCGATCAGCGCACTGCCGAGCTCGCGGTCGAGCCAGTACCACTGTGTCGTCGTCGTGGTGTGGCGCCCCGAGTTCAAGGCTTGCGAGATTTCGCCGACCTGCGCCCGGGCAGCGGGCACGAGCAGGTTGATCAGCGTGCTTTTCCCCGTACCGCTGGGGCCAAGCAGCAGTGTGGCTCGGCCTTCCAGCAGTGGCGCAAGGCGCTCTCGAGCCTCGCTCGGATTCGTCTTGAATGCCAACTCGATGACCTCGATACCCATCGCGACATAGGGTCTGAGCCGGGCGCGTGCGGCGCCAATGGCGGGCAGGTCGGTCTTGTTCAGCACGATGCGCGCGGCAATGCCTGCGCTCTCGGCGGCGATCAGCGCGCGCGCGAGTTGCGACTCGCTGAACACGGGCTCGGCGGCAACCAGGACCAGCAATTGATCGAGGTTGGACGCAAACGACTTGGTCTTCCATTCGGCTTGCCGGAACAGCAGGTTGCGGCGCGGCTCGACCTGCTCGATCACGCCCTCGTCGCCCGAAACCTGCCAGCGCACCCGGTCTCCGACCACGCAGTCACCGCTCTTGCCACGCCCCTTGCCGCGCGGGTGGCAGGTCAGGCGCACGCCCTATGGCGTTTCGAAAATGTAGTGGCGGCCGTGCCCCGCGACCACGAGGCCTGTCTCCAGCTCAGCGTTCCGGGCCATGCTCAGCAACGCGCCGTGTCGGGCCGCAACGACGCGACTGCACAACGGTACCGGGAAGGTCTGACAACCCACCTTGGGCCGCGGCGAGGTCGCGGCATGGTGGTGCGCTTCGCAGTGGCACCGACGCCTCGCCCGAACCAATCAGGTGGCAAAGGCCACCAACGCACCGACCTTCGCGGCGCAGATGAAGTCGTTGATCGAGATGCCGCCCACCGAGTGCGTATTGAAGCGCACCACGCAGCGGTTGTAGCTCACGGCCAGATCGGGGTGATGGTCTTCACGGTTGCAGATCCAGGCGAGTGCATTGACGAACGCGATGGTTTCGTGAAAATCCTTGAACGTGAACGCCCGCTCGATCGACCCGGTCTCGAGATGCCAGCCGCCGACCTCAGCGAGATGGCGCTGGATTTCGGCGTCTTTCATCGGCGCGCTGCCCTCGAGGGCGCGGCATTGTTGCTGCAGTAGATCACTCATGACGTCGACAGATTCCAGGCGGGTTGCGGTGAAGGAGCACGCGACAGCGCCGCCAGCCGTTCGGAAGCGGGCGGGTGCGAGTAGTAGAAGCGCACGTAGAGCGGATCAGGTGTCAGCGTGGCGGCGTTGTCTTCATGCAGCTTGAGCAGGGCAGCGGCGAGATCGGCGCCGCTGGTCTGCCGGCACGCGTAGGCATCGGCTTCGAACTCGTGCCGGCGCGACAGCCGCGCGAACAGCGGTGCGACAAAGAAGCCGAACACCGGAGCGGCCAACAGGAACAGCAGCAGCGCCACCGCGTCGTTGGGTGCGCTCATCGAGGGTTGCACGCCAAGCGCCGTATAGAACCAGACCTGCGTGGAGAGCCAGCCCAGCAGTGCGAAGCCGCCGAGGCTGAGCAGGAACATCGCGCCGATGCGCTTGATGACGTGCTTGTGCTTGAAGTGGCCGAGTTCGTGCGCCAGCACCGCCTCCACTTCGCCGGGCGAGAGCTTGGCCAGCAGCGTATCGAAGAACACCACGCGCTTGGCCGCACCGAAGCCGGTGAAGTAAGCGTTCGCGTGGGCGGAACGGCGGCTGCCGTCCATCACGAACAGGCCCTTCGCCGCGAACCCGCAACGCGCCATCAAAGTCTGGACGCGTGCCTTGAGCGATTAGTCGGCGAGCGGTTCGAACTTGTTGAAGAGGGGCGCAATCACGGTGGGGTAAAGCACCAGGATCAGCAGATTGAAGGCCATCCACGCGCCCCAGGCCCACAGCCACCACAGGCCACCGGCGGCGCCCATGATCCACAGCATCAGCGTGGCCACCGGCAGCCCGATCAGCGCGCCGACGAACAGCCCCTTGATCAGGTCGCTGGCATACAGCTTCCAGGTCATGCGATTGAAGCCGAAGCGCTGTTCGATACGGAATGTGCTGTAGAGCTCGAACGGCAAATCGAGGAGGCCGCCGATCAGTACGAAGCACGTCAGCAACGCGAGCTGGTAGGCGAGGTCGCCCCAGCGCGGCTGCACGGCATCGCGGAGCCCCTCGTTCAGAACGCCCAGGCCGCCAAACAGCGTCCAGCCGAGCAGCACGACGGCACCGAAGGCCATGGTCAGCAGGCCGAAGCGGTTCTTCGCGAGCGTGTAATCGGCGGCGCGTTGGTGCGCGCCGAGCGTGATCGTGCGCGCAAACGCGGGCGGTACCTCGCCCCGATGCGCGGCGACGTGGCGCATCTGGCGCGAAGCGAGCCAGAACTTGACGCACAGCGACGCGGCCAGCACGAGGGCAAACGTGATCGTCAATACAAGAGCCTGCATGGTCATGAAGTGTAGACCTGCGAAAATCCCCTGCAGGAGAACCTTGCATGACCGAAACTGCCCTGATACACAACGACCAGAACCTGGTCTGGATCGACTTGGAAATGACCGGCCTGACCCCCGACACCGACCGCATCATCGATATCGCGGTGATCGTGACCGACCCGCAGCTCGGCAACCGCGTCGCCGGCCCGGTGTTCGCGGTGCACCAGAGCGACGCGACCCTCGACGCCATGGATTCCTGGAACAAGGGTACGCATGGCCGCAGCGGGTTGATCGATCGCGTCAAGGCTTCGACCATCGACGAGGCCTCGGCCGAGGCGCAGGTGATCGAGTTCCTGAAGCAGTTCGTGCCGAAGAACACGTCGCCGATGTGCGGCAACAGCATCTGCCAGGACCGGCGCTTCCTGGCCAACTACATGCCCAGGCTCGAGGCGTTCTTCCACTACCGCAACCTCGACGTGAGTACGCTCAAGGAACTCGCCAAGCGCTGGAAGCCCGCGATCCTGGCCGGCTTCAAGAAGGCGCAGGCACACACCGCGCTGGCCGACATCCAGGAGTCGATCGATGAGCTTGCGTACTACCGCGAACACTTCCTGGCGCCATGACGCGGGGCTGCGCCACGCGCCGGACTCCCGCGTGCGTTCGCCGACGCAGCAGCTTGTTGCGGGCCGGTCAACCTGCAGGTTGCGGATGGGGGTCGAGCGATTCGAGAAACTCGCGCACCTTGGCCGGCATCAGGCGCCGGCCGGGAAGCAAGGCGTAGACCGGGAGCGGCGCGCAGGAATAGGCCGCCAGCACCGGCTGCAGGAGCCCGCGCTGTACCGCGTCGCTGCAATAGGTGGCGGTGATGCGCGCAACGCCCAACCCCGCGAGCGCAGCCTGCAGGCGCACCTCGGCATTCGAGCTCACCAAGCGAGGCGTGCGCACGGGCACGCGCTCGACGCTGCCGTCAGATCCAAGAAACGTCCACTCCACATCGACCGGAGCCGTGAGCAGCGGCAGCCCCGACAGGTGTTCGGGACACTCGGGGACGCGGTGCGTGGCCAGGAGCCGAGGTGATGCAAAGAGGCCGCGCCGCAGCGAGTACACCCGGCGTGCGACGATGCCCGAGGCCGGCATGACCGTGTCCACCATCGAGAACACGATGTCGTAGCGTCGATCCAGCGGGCTGATCGACGCGTGCTCGACGTCGATCTGGATCTTCAACCGCGGGTGGCGCGCCATCATGTCGCAGGCCACGCTGCCGAGATGGTGGGCACCGAACTCGTAGGGCGCTGCGATGCGCAGCGTGCCGCAGACCGCCTCGCCCTGCGCGAGCGCCTCGACATGGGCCTCGCGCAGTCGCACGAACAATGGCCCGACGCTGTGATAGAGAGATTCGCCCGCCTCGGTCAGCCGCAAGCTGCGCGTGGTGCGCTCGAGCAGCCGCGCCTGCAATTCGCCTTCGAGGCGGAGAACCGAGGCGCTCACGGTGGACTTCGGTCGATCCATCGCGCGCGCAGCGGCGCTGAACCCGCCGTGCTCGACGACGCGGCAGAACGTCTCGTAGCCATCCCAGTTCATTGGGGAATTGTCCCATTCGTTGGACGGTGTGTCCAAGCCGAACCGACTTATCAGCGCCGCCGCGACGGCCTAAGCTGCGACAGATTGACACGGATTGCGACGGATTGAGACGGAGCCTCGGCCCGCCGACCAACGAACGGCAGCGTCGCCAGCGGG